>USNP01000046.1 GCA_900556165.1 uncultured bacterium | reverse complement strand
AAACACCAGATTTATCTGATGCTTTTTCTATGGTACACCTGGCAAGATTCGAACTTACGACCTTTGGCTCCGCAAGCCAACGCTCTATCCAGCTGAGCTACAGGTGCATATGCTACTTTTCAGTAGCTAATTTTTGAAGTTCCTCCACATCAAGTGGACATTTTTAATTCTAACATATTTTTTCAAAAAAAACAAGATCAGAGCTTAATTTTGTGAATAATTCGATCAATCAAGTCGAATTTAACTTCTTCCATTGGTAATCGTGCACCAATAATATCGGTAATTTTCTCGCCGTCCTCTTTCGAAAAATAGATAATTGTGCTTGGTGAAAATCGTTTTTTAGGTAATAATACTATTGAATAAACACCTAGGTCTTTCCGAACACCAAAAGCACGAAATTCACCATATGAATGAAAAGTTTCTCCCATGTAAATTCCATGAGTCGAAAGACTGTAAGAGATAATTTGTGCGTGATCAGCTTTTCGAAGAGTGATAATTCCAACCGCCGAAACTATAATTAATGCAAGGAAGCTCCACGCCTGAACAATTACTGCAAAAGCACAAAAAGCCAAAACGATAATCGCAAAGCCGATATACCAAACCTTGCCTTTATCACCAATTATCAAATCTTGCGCTTGCCAATTTACGATTTCTTGCTCCTCAGTGATTTTTTCAGCCGAAGTCTCGTTGTCTTCAACCTTTTGAACCTGCGTATATTCTTCTAGCTCAAAAGGCTGAACTTCTTTTAAATCGGCTGAATCTTGAAAATTCTGAACAGGCGTTTCAGCGATATAATTTCCAGTTGGTGGAGTTTGAAACTGTGACTCGGGTAAGCCAGTTACTCGCGGAACTCCACTTTGATTTTCATTATCGAAATTCATAATACTCTAATTATATCATAAGCTCTTTAAAAATTCAAAAAAAATTCAAAAGCACCAAAAAAGACAAAATCCCACCTTTTAAGTGAGATTCTCTCTTCTGGCGGAGAAGGAGGGATTCGAACCCTCGATACGTTTTACCGCATGCCGGTTTTCAAGACCGGTGCCTTCAACCACTCGGCCACCTCTCCGCAGTCCAGAATATTACCATTTTACCATATCAATTCAAAAATATCAAGCTTATTTTATTGTTGAAGTAAATAAAATGCCCAAATTTCACCAGCACCATTTTTTAGAAGGATTTCTGCAATTGAATTTAAAGTTGCACCAGTCGTTCGAATATCATCCAAAATCACATAAATTTTATCTTTCGAAAGCTTTTCACCAATAAATTGATATGATTTTTTAGCTTGAATTTGCCGAGTTTTAAAATTAGCACCTCGCTGAGTTGTTTTTGAAACTTTTGCAATAATTTCTGAACTTTCAACTTTTAAAATTTTAGAAAGTTGTTTCGCTAAAATTTGTGTATGATCAAAACCGCGTTCACGAATGTGTGCAGAAAGTGTAGGGACGGGAACTAAAATAATTCTATCGCGATTTTGGTTAAACGCCTCATTCGAATTCAAAAAATCCGCAAAAAGATATGACAAACAACGCGCATTCTGACGCTTACTTTGAAGCTTAAATTCATCAACAATTTTTTGCAATTCACCTGAACGCTGCGAAAGATAGAATTCCTTCGAAATTATTGAATTTGGTCGCGAAAGAAAATTACCAAAATCACAACGAGTTTTTAGGCAATTTTTACAGATTGAATCACCTAATTTTTGGCAAAAATAACACTCATCTGGCGCCAAAGAATCTAAAATTATCTCGGATATGCTTTTCTTCATAAAAAATCGTTTTACCTCTTGATTATACAACAAAAGTGCGGTATAATAAAGTAAATTAAGCCTGAATTATGAAATTAATGTGGAGGAGAAATGGCTAGAAGACAAAATGACGACAGCTTTTTGAACGAAGAATTGGAAGCTGCTTTCAACTTTGGGGACGACTTAATGGATGTTTCAAACAATGAAACTTTCGACGATCCTGAACAAAACGAAATTCAAGAAGAAGAAAATGAGCTTCCAGGGCAATTAGCTGTTGATGTTTACGAAACAGAAGACAAACTTTTTGTAAAAGCGCGAACTGCGGGTGTAAATAAAAATGATTTAGATGTTTCACTTTCAGACGGAACATTAACAATCAGTGGAAGCCTAAACCCTGGCGACCAAGAGGGAATTGTTGCTCATCATGCGCAAGAATGCTACTGGGGAGAATTCAGCCGAACTCTAACATTGCCAGTTCCAATTAAAGAAGATGAAGTTGAAGCAATGTTGAAAGACGGAATCCTTACAATTAGCTTTACAAAAATTAAAGCACAAGCAACAAGAATCAAAGTTCTATAATTATCAAAAAAATCTCGAGGAATAAAACCTTCGAGATTTTTATTTTATTTCGAAAATAATTTTCTAAAATTTTATAATAATAAAAAGACCTTCAATAGGGAAGATCTTTTTTCATTAGACTTTTATTAGCCTTTGTTTGTGATAGAAGTAATAACAAAGTTCACAATTGCGTAAGCAAGGATTGCAATCACGAGACCGATAATTGCGTACATAATTGTATTTTTTGCATTCTGAACTGCACCAGCATCACCACTTGATAGAACATATCGAATACCACCATAGATAAGCATAATAACACTAAGAATACCGATTACGAAAAGCATAATATTGATAGCCATTGTAAAGATTGGTGAATCTCCATCGAACAAGCTTGTTGGACCACCATTTTCTTCTTGGACACCTTTAGCACAAGTATCAGCAGATTTTAAGCCACCTGTAACTTTACAATCCGCAGCATATGCTGGAAGTGTAAAAGCAGTCGTACCAACTGCGAATACTGTTGCAGCTACTAATAGAGCTATTTTCGCAAAATTTTTCATTTTAAACTATTTTCCTTTCTTAAAAAGTTTATTTATATTTAAATTATATCAAATTATAATTATTTTTCAAGTGTTTAATCTAATTATTATTCTTCTTGTCTGAAGATGAACTACTATTTGAATTATTAGAGTTATTCGAAGATGAAGATCCACCATTTCCACTAACAGTATTAATAACGAAATTCACAATTGTATAGGCAAGAATTGCCACAATTAGACCAATGACAGCATACATAATTGTATTTTTTGCACTTGTCAGAGCAGCACTATTTCCAGCTGAAAGCACATAGCGAATTCCACCCCAGATAATCATAATAACCGCCATAACACCAACGATAAAAAACATAATATTTACAACATCTTTTGCGATATCACCAGCTGAACGTGAATCTTGTTGACCTGTCGAATCTGCACCTTTCCTAATTAGATCAGATGCACTATTAGCATAAGCTTTATTTTCATAAATTCCAGCAGCTGTAATAAATGAACCAACTATAGCAATAATCAATCCAAAAGTTATTAAAATTTTCTTCATTTTTTCTCCTTTATATTATATACATTAATTAAGAGCGTTATCTATCATTTTAATTATTATTTAAGTTATTTGAACTGCTAGAATTTCGCCCTGAACTATTTTCACCATTCTTTTTTCCACTTTGATTATCTGGTTTTGTTGAATGTTTAGAAGTTTCATCAGGAGAGTTTAACTCTTCTGAGTTGCTAGATTCGTTAGAAGAACTTGAGCTTTTAGATGATGAACCACTATTAGCTCCTTTTCCGCTTGAAGCGCCAACAACGAAGTTCACAATTGCATATGCAAGAATTGCTACCGCAAGGCCAATGACTGCATAAATTATCATTGTTTTAGCTTGTGCAACCTTACTTGGGTTTCCAGCTGCGGTAATGAATGTGATTCCGGCGTAAATTATTACAATAACCGCCAAAATTCCAATAATCCAGAAGAGAATTGAAATTATATTTTTAACAACATCTTCTGCTTTAGTTTCACTACCAGCACATACGGCCGTTCCTTGAGTTTTTACATGCTTACATGCATCGAATGTTTTTGAACCTCCACTTCCGCCAGAATCTTCTTCTGCAAAAGCATTTAGTGGAGCAAATAGTGCTAAAATTATACTACTGATTAAAATAAACTTTTTCATTATACTGATCCTGTTAAAATTCCACCAATGATTAAATTTACAATTAATGCCGCCGAAAGAATAACTATAATTCCAACACAAGCATAGATTAAAGCAGATTTTGCTTTCGAAAGCGTCCCCGGATTACCAGCTGCTGTAATAAAGGTTAATCCTGAGATAATAATTACAATCACACAGATCATTCCTGCCCAGATAAATGCCGTATTGAAAGCGTTTTGCATTGAGGCGTCACTTGCTTTATCTCTATTTGAAGTATCAATACCTTTTAAAACTTTCGTTTTATCGAAGCCCTCACTACCATTAGCTATAAATATATACTTTTCCATCTAACCAAAAATTCCTAAAATTAAGTTCACTATTGCAGAAGCCAGAACAGCAATCACTAAACCAATAATCGCATTTGTAAGTGATTTTTTGGCACTTGCGATTTTTCCAGGATCACCAGTTGCCAGCATATATTGAAATCCAGAATAAATTATATAACCAATCGCTGCCAAACCAACAATTCGAAAGGCTGCATCGATCAAATTTGCAACAACCGTCCAAACAAATTCTTCAACTTTAAGTCCTCCATTTGGATTGATATCTTTAATTTTACATCCATTTCCACTAGATTCAACCAAACCTCGATACCAAGCGGGAAGGCCAAAAAATGTTTCATCTCCAGTACAGCTAGCAGCATAAGCATTATTTTGCGGAAGGCTAAAGACTGAAAGCATCACAATAAAAAATGCTAAAAATATTTTCTTCATTAAAGAACTCCTCCTGGAATAATCCATTCCAAAAATGCCCACATTAAAATATAGGCGATAATCCCAATCACTGTGTTCATAATCATTGTTTTCGCTTTAGAAACCTGCCCAGCATTATCTCGTGCGGTAATATAAAGAATTCCAGCAAAAACGATCGAACCAACTGCTGCAATTCCAACACCAGTAGTCACTACAACCAAAATCATATTTAAAATATCTTCAATTTTCCAGTCTGAGGGGAGAATTGCAGTCTTTGCTTCAGCAGTAGGAGCATTTTTACTATTTGAATCACTACCAGAATTATTATTTGAGTCTGATTTCGATTTTAAATCACTTGGATCTACAGAATTACCATTATCATCTTGAACTACTACTCTAGCAAAAGTATAGTTTAAAGAAAAGATACTCTGAAAAGCTGCAAAAAAGCTCGTCAAAATTAATCCAACTATTATTATATTTTTTATTT
>USNP01000045.1 GCA_900556165.1 uncultured bacterium | reverse complement strand
AGGAGGAATCTTTAAACCCTTATAGCAAACCAACAAAAGTGCTATACCACTTTTTGAAATTTACTAAGTACATTTAAGAATCATCCATAGCATTTTTAATTAACTGCTATAGCAAAACAAATTAAAAGCCTTTTAAGGAGGAAGAATGAGTCTTAAATATAAAGTTGTCCAACTTGTAAACCCTGCAAAACGAGAAGAGCCAAAAAAGTTTTATGCTCAGCTGGCCGAATCTGGCCGTGTCGATTTGGATGAAATTGCCAATAGTATTTCAGAAACCTCAACCACGGTGAGCCATATTGATGTGCATGCGGTGTTGCTAGCATTAACAGATGAGCTTTTAAAACGATTAGAGCGAGGCGAAAGTGTTCATCTTGGAAAACTTGGTTATTTTCATACAACTATTCAATCTAAAGGTCAAGCTAAAGAATCTGATGTAACAGCAAGCTCGATTGAGGGTGTGAAAGTTCGTTTTGTGGCGGGTGATGCCTTAAAAGATAAGCTAAAAGCGGCACATTTTGAGAAGGTTGAAAAAGCCAAACCTACTGAGCCAAAACCAACTGAAAACAAACCTACGGGTGCTTAAAATTAGCTAAAGCAAAAAGTTTAAAACCAGCTTTGAATAGCGAAAAGAGCTATCGGGCTGGTTTTAAAATTGGTTTTTTTGTGTTAAAATAGAGGATATATGAAAAGCCTTGTAGAGATTTTAAAAGAAGAATACCAAAACTATTGCCAAGATAAAAATATTGACTGGTTGCAAAGTGTAGAATTTGCCGAAATGCGCAAGAAGCGTGGCGCAGAATGCTATTTTGTGGCGTTAAAAAATGATGAAAAAATTGAAGTTGCCGGGTTGATTTCTAGCAAAAATAAGCATTTCGATTTGGTGATGGTTGAGCAAAATGGCGTTTCGCAAGCAGATTTTATGGATTTCTTAGTGAAGAGTGAAGAATTTGCGCGTGAGCATGGAGCAATTTCTTACCGGATTTTACCAAAAGTGGTGCGTACACTTCGCAACGATAAGCTTGAGATTATTGAAAGCACCAACCTAAAATGGCTAAGCGAGCCGCTATTAAAAGCTGGTTTTAAATATTATTCTGGCTTTAAACATGAGTTTGATATGGATGTAAACATGCATGTTTATTTTAAAGATCTAACAGAATTAAGCGAAGATGACGTGGCGGCAACTTATAACCAAACTACTCGCCGGAATTTGCGTACAGCAATGAAAAAAGGTGTGAATATTCGCAAGGTTGAAGAGGGTGAATTTGCTGATTTTGTGGCGATTTTAAAGAGTTCAAACCAGAAAAACGGTGTTGGTACGCGGGATGAAGAATATTATCATAATTTAAAAACTTGTTTTGGCGAGCAAGCGCATTTTATTGGTGTGGAGTTTGAAGGGAAATTAATTTCTGCTGGTGTGTTTATCTTTTCGAAAAACGAAGTTGTTTATTTTGAGGGCGGAACTCTTCAAGAATATCACAAAATTCCAGCTTCTACATTTTTGCAAGATTATATGATTAAAGAGGCAATTCGTGCGGGAGCTTCGAAATATAATTTTTATGGTATTACTGCAGATCCAAAGGCGAGTTTGTTGCGTTTTAAAGCTGGTTTTCGCGGTGTGGCGGTTGAATATGCCGGTGAATATCGCAAAAGATATTTGTTGCGCACAATTTTGAGCAAAATCTTTCGAAAATAGTTTGACATTTCTTGATTTAGGCAGTAAAATAAAGATACGAGGATTTTCCTTAGTAAATTTAAAGGCAGGTCTAAAATTATGGCTGGAAGACTTTTAAAAATGGAAGATATTGAACGAGATTATGCGAGAGTAGTTTCTCTTTCAAATAAAAATATAGAGATTGGTGAATTAATGAATTTAGCCTATTCTGATCGAAGTGAAGATTTTAATGATGTTTATGATCGGTGGAATGATTACAGAGAAGCTAAAAATAATCTTTTAAAAGCTAAAAAACAGTTTCAGAAAGGTGAAATTGATGGCGATGAACATCAATGGTTTGTTAATGAGTTTGATTATCGCAAGCGTCGTTCAAAAAGAGCTTCAAAAAGATACAAAGAAGCCAACAATGAGATTCGTGAATTGCGACAAGGAAAGGAAGAGATTAAGCGGTTACTGCAAGCAAGAATAAACTGACCTAAAATGCCTAAAATTTTGAATCGCTCAGAAATGGGCGATTTTCTATTGACTAAAATACGATTATGTGTTACAATATAAATTGTCTTAGGTTAGAACTTTGACTAAAAATATTCAAGGAGGTTGGCGTCTATGTCAACAGAAGTTTTACAAAGAAAAGGTGGCATTCGTGTTTTAACTATTAATCCCGAAGATGGAACTTTCGAAGCATTATTTGATGAATTTGATGCTGCGATAGATGAAGCGATGAACTGGCAAGAAGTTTTAAAAGTTCATAAAAGAGCTAGATCTTTGCGAGGATCAAAAATTTCTCGGGATTTTTTGAAAGGTAAAACACGAAAAGGGCTAAAAAAAGCCCTTCAAGAAATTGAAAGTTGTTCTGTAAAAGAAGAATTGAAATCTTATGAATGTCAACTAGCTGATGCACTAAACTGCCGACGTGAATTGATTAATGAAATTTTCGAAATTGAAAATTATTCGGTGAATATTTCATCTGGTCAAAAGTATAAGGAATTTAAAAATCTGAAAACAATTCGAAAATTACTGAATTATGTAGATAGGAAGTTAATTCCAGAACTTCAACAAGCAATTAAGGGCTTGTCTATCGCTGAAAATGACGATCGTCGTCGGATGCGAAAGGTTCAAAATTCTAATCGTCAAGACAGAAAGCATGGTCTTAGGGTTAAAAAGCGTCCCGACCAAGCATATAAAAGAAATCGCGACATTGCGCGTGCTAAAAAGAATGCGACAAGGATTGCGTTCGGATAAAATTTAACCGCTCAGATTGGGCGGTTTTTCTTTACGCTTGCGGTTTTTTATGATAAAATAGTAAGAACTAAAAGGAGGTTTGAATTTTGGACGATTTTAAATATTTGCCAGAAAATGCTCATTATTTTGATTCAGCGTGTCAGTCTTTGCGCCCGCAACCGGTTTTGGATGCTTTAAATGATTATTATTTGAACTTCAACTCTTGTGGTGAGCGCGTAAAATACACTTGGGGCAGAAAAGTTGACGAAAAGGTTGAAGAAGCTCGCGAGGCGGTTTTGGATTTATTAAAGCTAAAAGAAAAAGATTATTTTGTGAGCTTTACACTTAACACAACCTATGGTTTAAATTTGTTGCTTTCGCAGCTTGAATTGCCAGTTTCGAAAGTGATAACTAGCGAGATTGAACATAATTCGGTTTTTCTTTCAACGATTGAATTCGCTAAAAAACATCAAATTGAACGAAGTGTGCTTGAGCGCGAAGAAGATGGTTCAATTTCGCTCGAAAATGATTTTTCGAAAGCTTTGGTTGTAGTTAATGCGGCTTCGAACATTGATGGGCGACGACTCGAAAATATCAAAAAACTAGTGAAGAAAATTAAAAAACAAGGCGGATTTGTGATTATCGATGCGGCACAAGCACTAGGTTTAAGCTATGAATTACTTCAAAAAGTTCCAGCGGATGCGATTGTTTCAAGTGCACACAAGATGTATTCAGCGAGTCTTGGAATTATGATTGTTCGAAAAGATTTTGCAAAATTCGTAAAAACTTCTTTTGTTGGTGGTGGAATGGTTTCGGGCGTTTCGAAAGAATCTTATGAAGTATTAGACGGCGAACATATTTATACGCTTTTTGAACCAGGGCTTCAAGCTTGGGGTGAAATTATTGCTTTAAAAACAGCAATTGATTGGCTAAAAAAGCAAAAGAAAACTTCACAAATTGATAAGTTTGCGGATGAAATTTTTGAGTTTTTGAAGACGCAAAAAGGCGTGCATGTAATTAATAAAAAATCAGCGCCAGTTATTAGCTTTTATCACGATGAGCTTGACTCGCACTTAATTGCGCAAGCTTTGAGCGATGAGGGAATTATGGTGCGAAGTGGTTATTTTTGTGCGCATTATTATTTGAAAGAAGTTCGAAAATTGCCACATCTGGTGCGAATTTCAATCGGCTTGCATAATACTGAAGCCGATGTTGTAAAATTGAAAGAAGTTTTAGAGAGGATTTTTAGCTAATGGTTTGTATTGCTGCATTTATAATTTTACTAATCATTTGGTTATTTACGCCCGCTTTAAAGCTTTTAGGCTTTAAAAAACAAGCGAAATCAATTAATCAAATGTTTAAAAAATCAATGCATTGCTTTTCGCGAAGAGTAACTTTGCGTGCCTGTGATTCGAATTTTAAAGATGAAATTAAAAATTCAATTCTTCGAAAATTAATTATAAAGCACAAAAAATGGGTAAAACCAGTCTCTTGGGCGATTGAAGCAGTGGCTGGCTTGATTGTTTTAATTACTGTTTGGTCAGTTTTAACGGTGATTAAATCGACTTTAGCGCTATTTGTTTTTGGAACTTGCGATATTCAACGGCCAGCTTCTTGTGCGTTAAATTCAACTGAGGCTTGTTCAATTGATGGCGGAAATACGGAAGGCCCAATAGTTTCATGGTTTACTGATTGGGGACAAATCTTTAATGCTATGCCCGCGAAGTTTCGAAGTTGGAATGCGCAAGATTATGTTGTAAAGAATTCAACTTATCGTGGTGAATTTTCGAATGAAGTTTCGAAAGATGCAAGTGTAGCGGTTGATATTTTCGACCCTGGTTGTATTGTTTGTCGACGTTCATTTATAAATCAAAAAAACAGCGGTTTCTTTAAGACGCATAAAACATATCTTTTACCGTATCCAATTCCTGGAAAATTTAAGAATTCTGATTTTATAGCTAAGTATATCGAAGCTGTGCGAGGTATTCAACCTGAAAATGGCAAGAAGATTTCAGCTGAGTGGATGATTGTTGAGAAGATCTTTATTGAAAAGGACGAAAAAGGAATTTTGTTCCAAGAGAAATTTAATGGCGAAAACCAAACTGCGGCAACAGCTGAAGAGACTGAAAAGATTTTACAGGGTTGGCTAAAAAATGCGGGATATTCTAATTCTCAAATTGAAGAAATTTCGAAAAAGGCAAAAAGTGAAGAAATTTCGAACCGTATTAAAGAAAACTTACGAATTGTGAATGATGAGATTAAAACGAAAAGTATTCCAACTTTGATTTATGGAAATCAGCGACACGAAGGTCTTTATAGAGCTTCAAAATAATTTTCACAAAAACTCTTTACAAAATATTATAAATTAGGTATAATTATAGGTAGCGTCGCGTCGTGTGTTTTGCTAAAACAGTGACTCGTGCGACGCGCATAATATT
>USNP01000044.1 GCA_900556165.1 uncultured bacterium | reverse complement strand
AATAAAAAATAAATAACAAAAACCGCCCAGGGTGGGCACACATCAACATAACAAATCACTACTTGAAAAAGTGGTGATTTTATATTATAATGAATAAGATTATGTTTAAAAAAGGAATTCAGACAAAACTTGAAAAATATGTTCGAAAGTATTTCGAAGCGCATCCGAATATTAAATTGATTACAGTTGCGGGATCTGTTGGAAAAACTAGTACAAAACTTGCGATTGCAACACTTTTGAGCCAGAAATATCGCGTTCGTCTTCATGAAGGAAATCACAACACACATTTAAGTGCGCCACTTGCAATTTTGGGGATAAATTTCCCTGGAAATCCGCGTAATTTTTGGCAGTGGTATAAAGTTTTTAATGCTGCAAGGAATAGAATTAAATCGCCAAGTAGTGATGAGCCAGAAGTTATTATTCAAGAGCTTGGAACTGATCATCCTGGTGATATTAAGCAATTTGGTAAATATCTTGCGCCGAATATTGCGGTTATTACATCTATCACACCTGAACATATGGAGTTTTTCGGTAGTCTTGAAGCTGTTGCACAAGAAGAGTTGAGCGCAGCAAGTTTTGCGGGAATGGCAATTTTGAATCAGGATGATATTGATAGTAATTTCTTGAAAGTTGTTCCAAATTCTAATATTTCGACTTATAGCTCGGTTGGTGGGGCGAATTATAATTTTGTTGCCGAGGATTTTTCGCTATTAAACGGCTTTAGTGGAAGAATTCAAACGCCGGAATATGGCGAAATCCCTGTCAGTGCGAAGGTTTTTGGTGAGCATTCTTTGCGGCCGATTACTGGTGCTGTGGCGGTTGCGGTTAAACTTGGATTGAATCCACAGGAAATCGTTAATGGAATTTCAAGTTTGAAGCCTGTTCCTGGGCGAATGAATTTTATGCGCGGAGTTGAAGATTCGGTGCTTATTGATGACACTTATAATTCTAGTCCAGCAGCTTTGGAGGCGGCAATTCAAACTCTTTATGCACTTTCTGCGCCTTCGAAAATTGCAATTATCGGTAGTATGAATGAACTTGGTGAATCTTCAGCTTTTGAACATCAAAAAATTGGTGAAATGCTCGATGGAATTTCACTTTCTTGGGTGATTACTGTTGGTGAGCAGGCTAATCGTTTTCTTGCACCGGCTGCACGATTGAGGGGGTGTCAAGTTTATGAAGCGAAAAATGCGATTGATGCCGGAGCTTTTGTGCGTAGTATCATGGAAAAAGGAGCTTTGGTGCTTTTGAAGGGTTCACAGGGTGAAGTTTATCTTGAGGAAACTGTAAAAATGTTGCTTCGAAATCGAGAAGATGAGAAAATGCTGGTTCGCCAAGATGAAAATTGGAAGAAGATTAAAGATGAATTTTTCAGTAGTTTTTCGGAAATTGCCGAAGATGAGGTTTAGAAATGAAAGAAATTTTACCAATCGTTGATGAGTGCGACAAAATAATTGACGAAGTTGATAAAGCAAATTTTGATAAAACAACCGGACGAATTTATCGAACTGTATCTTTGATTCTATTTGATAAATCTGGAAATTTCTTAATTCAGCGCCGAGCATTTTCGAAAGCAACTTTTGCTGGAAAATGGCAATTTTCGGCTGCTGCCGGACATGTTAAGATCGGTGAAAGTTATCTAGATGCGGTTTATCGAGAAACTATCGAAGAGATTGGACTGAGTTTAGAAAATAAAGACTTTTATGAGGTTGAAAAAGTTTTTATTCATACGAAAGAAAATAAGCGGCGTTTTATGCAATTTTTTGTGGCAAAAGTTGATTTTAATCTTGAAAATTTAGCAATTTTGCGAGATGAAGTTGCGGAAGTTAAACTGGTAAATTTTGATGAATTTCAAAAAATAATCAAAGAATCGCCAGATGATTTTATGGATTCACCAGAATTTGCGCTAGAAATTCTCGAAAAAGCAAAGAGAAGCACACAAAAATAAGCTATTCACAGGCTATTTTGTAAAGTGCAATTCCAGTTGCAACAGAAACATTGAAACTTTCTTTTTTGCCAAACATTGGGATTTCAAGAGTTTTATCACAAAGATTAACTAATTCTTCAGAGATTCCTTCAACTTCTTCACCAAGAAGTAGTGCAATTTTAGCGTTTTCAGGTGCGGAAAAATCTTTTAGAAAAATCGATTTTGTGCTTTGTTCGAGTGCAAGAATTTCAAAATTTTGAAGCTTTAGGTTTTTGATTGTTTTAAAGATATTGTTGGAAATTTCACATTCAACAATTTCTTCCGCCCCTAGTGCTGTTTTGTGAATTTGTGAATTTATTTTTTGCGCAAGATGTGGTAGACGACCAGTTTTTTGAAAATCTTCATTTGGTAAAAGTGGAAAAGGTGAATATCCGCTAAAAATAATTTTTGAAACACCAAAACCTTCGCTCGTTCGTAAGATTGCGCCAATGTTGTGAGTTGAACGAATATTATGCGCTAGGACGATAATTTCGCAATTTTGTTCGCGGTTTTGATTTTTGAGAGAATTTGGATTTTTCATTCTTTTTATTTTAGCAGAATTCGAAAAAAATAAAAAGAGCCCGAGGGCTCGAATTTCAACGCTTGTTATTTACGGCGTTTAGTTTTGATAATGTGCGACCGACGATTTCGTAAGTGTATTTTGCAAGCTCTGGTGAAACCCCATCAGTATTTATTTCGAAAGTATACTCGTCTTCGAGAGGTACTTTTTTGAAAACTACCGATGATGAGTTTTTGTTGTCAGTTTCCAGTTCTTCAATTCGAACGAAAGCAGAATATTCTGTCGATCTGCCAATTTCTGCGCGAAAAGAGTCTTTGATTTTTAGAGAAATGTTCCAGCGGTTTTTGAACGGGACATTTGTCTCTTTTTCTACTTTTGGGTAACTTTCGAAAATAGCTTGCTCGATTGTTTCTTTAAGGCGCATTTTGCTCACCTCTATTCTAAAAATTTCGCTTGAAGCGATGAGGATATTTTATCATTTTTGATTGAAAAAAGAAAGTGCTTGTGATAAAATTGAGTTAATGGAAGAGAATAAAGTTCAATTAATGCGTCGCCAGAAGGAAGAAGAAGCAACCGAGCAGCGGGCTTCAATTCTGGGTTTGACATATCTTGATACACGGGAATTCGAAAATATTTTTCCATTAGCACGGGGTCTTTTTACAAATGAACAGATGTATCGTGCTTTTTTAGCGCCGCTTCAGATTGGTGATTTGGATGAAAATAAGCCATGGCGAGTTTTGATTACGAGTCAAACGCCGCGTTCAGTGATTCAAAAGCTTTCGAAAAAATATCAAGACGAAGGAAAAACACTTGAACTTTTCTTGATTTCTGAAATTGCGTGGAAGAATATTATGCGTCGCTATGACCCGCCAAAAAAGGTTATTTATGATAATATTGAAATTGCGGGCGAGGGCGATAGTGCAACTTTAGATAAGGTTAGTCAGACTTTAGCAACGGTTGCGTCTGATGAGGTTTTTGATTATCTGATCGATCAAGCGGATAGGCTTGGAGCGAGCGATATTCATATCGAGAATCAGCGACAGTCGATTAGAATTCGAATGCGTGTTGATGGTGCGCTTCACCCTGTGGCAGAGCTTGGGCGCGATCGTTATCGTGTGATTATGGGTGAGCTTTCTTCGCGCGCGGGAGTTTCAAGTGCTTCGAAAACTTCACAATCCGGACATATGCAAAAAGATATCTATCGCGATGGAACTTCACACCTTTTGAATTTGCGCGTTGAAACTGTTCCGACGATGTATGGAATGGACGCCGTTATGCGTTTATTCAACTTCGATGAAAGTATGTTACAGCTTGATCTGCTTGGAATTGCACCAAAAGAGCGTGCCGAGATTGATGAAATTATTTCACATCCGCGTGGAATGGTTTTAATGGTTGGTCCAACCGGTTCTGGTAAATCGACCACGCTTTATTCGATGTTGAACGCTTTAAACACTCTCGATCGTAAAATTATTACGCTTGAAGACCCGATTGAATATGGAATTGGTGGAATTTCGCAAATTCCGATCGATACAACGCACGGAGCGAGTTTTGCGGATGGTTTGCGTTCGGTTTTGCGTCTTGACCCAGATGTGGTGATGGTTGGTGAGATTCGCGACAACGACACGGCGCGAACAGCAATTCAGGCTTCAATTACGGGGCATTTGGTGCTTTCGAGCTTTCACGCAAATTCAACTAGCGCGGCCTTTTCGCGTATGATCGATATGATTGGAATGAACCCAATTTTTTCAAGTGCAATTCGGCTTTTGATTGCTCAGCGACTTGTTAGAAAACTTGATCAAAACGCACAAGAATATATTCCAGATGAAGCTACTAAAAAATGGGTTCGAAATGTTTTGGAGGGCGTTCCAGCTGAGAAACTTCCGCAAGATATTTCAGGTGATTTTAAACTTTGGAAGCCGGTTGTCTCAGAGGATAGTCCTTTTGGATATAAGGGGCGAATTGTGGTGATGGAAATGATGGTTGTGAATGATAATATTGCGGCATTTTTGCGCGGTGAAAGAGGAGTGATCTCAACTGAAGCAATTGAGGCTCAGGCTCGCGAAGACGGCTTATTAACTCTTTTGCAACAGGGTGTGATTTCGGCTCTTCGAGGTGATACAACTATTGAGGAAGTAAATCGCGTAATTTAGCTCTTCACAAAAGCCAAAAAGTGTGATATAATAAACCTTGATTATAGATATTAAATTTAAAAGTGAGTGGAAAATATGAGTTTTGAGTTAATCAAAAAAGTTAATGAC
Source organism: uncultured bacterium (assembly GCA_900556165.1). GTDB lineage: Bacteria > Patescibacteriota > Saccharimonadia > Saccharimonadales > Saccharimonadaceae > Nanogingivalis. The sequence continues at coordinate 612 of USNP01000044.1, read as the reverse complement.
ACACAGAAGAAAGACGCCGTTCTTGATGTTAAAAGCGGTGATACTGTTCGTGTTCATCAAAAAATTAAAGAAGGCAATAAAGAGCGAATCCAGATTTTCGAAGGTGTAGTTATCCGAACTGACCGCAAAAAATCGCATACTTCGCGAATTACTGTTCGAAAAATTGCTAGCGGTGTTGGTGTAGAAAAATCTTTTCTTCTTCATAGCCCGTTACTTGAAAAGATCGAAATTGTTCGCCGTTCGAAAGTTCGCCGAAACTACCTTTCATTCTTGCGAAACCGAAGTGGTAAAAGTGCTCGACTTAAACAAGTTGCATTTGACCGTGAAGCTGTAAACACTTTGCCAGAAGCTCCAAAAGCTGAAGAAAAAGTTGAATCTACAGAAGAAGCTTAACCATTAATAAATAAACACTCTACAAAAGGGTGTTTATTTTTTACCTTGACAAAATATTCAGGGGGGGGGTATAATAAAAAATATGAAAAAACATAAACATTATCAAGGATTTACAATTATTGAAGTCGTATTAGTATTAGCTATTGCTGGGCTAATCTTTTTAATGGTATTCTTAGCACTACCAGCACTCCAACGATCACAAAGAGATACGCAGCGAAA
>USNP01000043.1 GCA_900556165.1 uncultured bacterium | reverse complement strand
TATTTTGTATCAAAACTAATTAAAGTTGTAGACACAACTACAAATGGTGAATATACTGTTGATTTTATAACTACCTGGGATCCAAACGATCAATTCCGCTACGGGAATGGTAACGATGATCTTGACTTTAGTAATGATGGAAGTACTAACTCAACAAATATCGCCCGCTCATCAACTAAATTTATTGTTTTAAAACCTGAGCAAGTTGCAATTAAAAAATATGTTCGCAAACATAATTCTGGTAATTTTGAAAATAGTGTCACAAAACTAAATCCAGGAGATTTGGTAGATTATCAGATTTCAATTATTAATATTTCAGATCGACCACTTCTAACTTCTCGCGCACTTGAGGTTCTACCAACCGCAAATGATAAGAAAATTGTCGAAAATAATCAGGGTGTTCAAGAAGATCGCGGAAGTCAGTTCCCTGTTAGAATGACGGGTCCATTGAAAGAGCGAAATGGATTCAAGATTAAATACTCAACAGAAGAACCAGGATCGAACCAAACTGAATCTTGGAATAAAAATTTTGTTGATAAGGATGCTATTTCTGATTGGTCTAAGGTTCGAATGATCAAGATTGAACAGGAACAAGGTTTTGAAATTCCAGCTCAAACAGTTGAAAACTTTGATTTTGCTGCTCAAATAGATCCTAATGCAGCAGATAATGCTATTGCGAATAATAGTATTGCTGTTACAATTAATGCAAGTGGAAACTTGGTCGAATCTGATGTAGTTACAACAAAGATTGGATATCCTGCAGTAGTTGAAGGAATCGCCTTTGAAGATAACAACAAAAACAATGTCTATGATGAAAATATCGATACACTTCTGCCAAACTATAGAGTTGAACTATTTAAAGATGGTGAAAATACACCTTCTCAAACAGTAAAAACTGATGCGCAAGGTCATTATAGATTTGATACTAAAGATTTCACAACACATAAAGTGAAATTTACCAAAGATAACGCTATCGAAACGGTTTTTGGTGGCGATGACTTGAACGAAAAAGCAAGCCATGTAGCAACAAATTCAACCGATCTAACTGTTGAAAGTTCAACCTTTAGATTTACCGATAATAATAAACACTATGTTCGAAATATCGGAGTTTTCCGCCGTCGTGGTTCAGTTGAGGTGAAGTTTATTGATCAGAATAATAACGAACTTCAAAATAAAGTTACCGTAAAAGATAATGCTTTAGTTTCAGAGAGCTACACCGCTACAAAACCTAATGAAATCACTAAAGATAATCTGGTTTATGTTTTCGAAAAACTTAAAGATGGCTCTGCTCCAGAAACTGGAAACGTTGAAGAAAATACTCAAACTGTAACTTTTGTTTATAAACCAAAAGAAGGTGGAAAAGTTGAGGCGAAATTTGTTAAATCTGGAACAAATCAAGAAATTAGTGCATCTGAAACTGTTAAACCTGCTGGAGTTCAAGTTGGAACTGAATATACTGCAACCTCTAAGCCAGAAATTGTTGAAAATGGTTTGAAATATGTTTATGATAAGGTTGCGGCAAATAGCGCATCGCAGAACGGTCGAGTTAAGATTGAAGCTCAGAATGTGATTTTCGAATATATACCAAAAGCTGGAAAACCAGTTTCTGCAATTTCGAAAATTGTTGGAACAGATGTAATAATCAAGAATGTGACTGTGGCTGCTGACGGAACACAAGTTGGAACACCGTATTCAAATACACCAACGCCAGAAATTACTCACAACGGAATTACTTATGTTTATAATTCTGTTTTGAAAGACTCTGCCCCATCTGTTGGTAATGTTTCAGAGCAAGAACAAACAATTCTTTACGGTTATGTTCCAAAGAAAGGTGGGCAAGTTCTCGCGAAGTATCTCAATCAAAATGGCAACGCGGTTAAAAATATGAAAATCGTAAAAGCGACTGATACGCCGGTTGGTACGAATTATAGCGACGAACCAGATTCAGAAATCACTACTGAAAATGGTTTGGTTTACACTTTCGAAAAAATCAAATCAGGTTCAAAAACCGGCAAAGTTGAGGCAAATTCGAAAGAAATCGTTTATCAATACAAACCAAAACTTGGAAAAGGTGTTAACATTCGATTAATTACCTCAAAAGATAAAGCTATTTTGGACGAAATTGCTCTCGAAAAAGACGGCAAACAAATTGGAACAACGTTTAGCTACACTCATCCGAAAGAAGTTACCGACAAAAAAGGTTTAGTCTATGAAGCTGAAGCTAACGCAAAGGCTGTAAATGGTAAGATTTCAGGCGAGAGTCAGACTTTCGAAATTTCATACAAACCAAAAAAAGGTGGAAGAATTGAAGCGAAATTTATCAATCAAGATGGTGAAGAAATTCAGAACGCGGTAGAAATTGCTAAAGCTGAAACACAAGTTGGCACAGATTACTCTTCAAAATCGCCAAAAGAAATCACAAAAGATGGCTTGGTTTATGTTTTTGAAAAGATTGCAAAAGATTCTGCCCCAGAAATTGGAAAAGTTAAGACTGAAAACCAAACAATTACGTATATTTATACCTCAAAGAAAGGTGGAAGTGTTGTTGAGAGATTTATCGATCAAAACGGAAACCTAATCCAGCCTAACAATATCTTACATAAAGCTGGAACGCAAGTTGGAACTCCTTTCGAAAGTAATGGAGTAAATCGAATTGAGATCAATGGCCGAATTTACGAATTAAAGAAAGTTGAAGGTAAGCAAAAAGGAAATGTTGAGGAAAACGAGATCTTTATCAACTACATCTTCGAAGATGTAACGAAGATTTCAGCACCAAACACTGGAGTTGTACGAAATATTAGTATTTTCGTTATCGCGCTCGCTACTGTAATTCTATCAATTATCACAGCACGAGCATTCAAAAAGCGAATAACTTTCTAATTCAAAACTAATTAAATGAGCATCAAAACGGTGCTCATTTAAATTTAACTTGATTTATATATTTTTATTTAATCTTAAAACTTCCAGCCTAATAACTATTACCAACCAGACCGTAAAAAAGTCAACAAAATAAAATCAGGCTTTTTGGCCTGATATTTGTATTACATTGCGATTTTTTTAGTTGAGATAGATTCGTTTGAAATTCGGTTTTGTTTCACAGCTCTTCTCCCAGATTTTAGCGAGTCCATTTTTTCCTTAACCTCTTTTGCCTTTTCGAAATCTTCAACCTTGAGATAAAGCGAACCAAGTGCCCTGAGAATTTGTGGTCTTTCATCAAGATCTGCTGCTTTTTCTAATGCTGAAATTGCAAGTTTTTCTTTCCCCAATTTTTCGAGTGCTCGTGCATATGCGATATATCGAGTTGGCATATTATCTTCGATTTCAAGGGCTTGCTCAAACGCCAGTGCAGCTTTTTGATAATTCTCAGTTTCAAGATAGATTAATCCAACATTGTGAAGGCTTGAAGCACTACTTTCAAGGCTTTGAGCAATTTCGAAACATTCAATCGCGTCATCAAACTTTTTTTGCCCCGCATAGATAATCCCCAAACGGTTATATGCTGTAGCATTTCGTTCGTCAAAACGCAAAATTGTCAAAAGAATTTTCTCGGCTCGTAGATATTTTTTATCAATAATTGCCTCTTGTGCTGCACGCCATAGTTTATCAATCTTCCCTGAAAAACTATCTGGAAGGGTGTTTTTTGCTGCAACTTCTGGATTTTTCAGAAAAATATAAGCAATTAATAAAGTAATAAAAACCAATACTAACATATATTTCTATTATAACATAAACAGTTAATGTTTGGCAAATTTAACAGACAATTAGTTCGAGTAGTGCTAATTTAATATTACTGTTTTTAGTAATATTATCATAAGCTTTAAGCGTTTTTTGAACGTTTAAAGCGCTATTTTCAGGATTTCGAATAAAAGTTTGATTGATAATTTTCAGTAAAATCTCCAAAAATCTCAAAGTTTTTTCGCGATCTTTCAAATCTTTTGAAATCAATATTTTCTCAAATTTCGAACCTAAAAACCATCTTTTGGCAATTTCGGCAAGCTCCATTTGTTCATTAAAATATCTCTTTTCACTCGCAAGTCTTTGAATTTCGCCCGGTAGACCACTCGCTAAAAACAAAATTCTCCTTTTGATATCTTCGTCCAATTTGGTTTTTTCGAGCATTTTCAAAGATTCTATATCTGAAATTGGCTGAATCCGCAAAGTCTGCGCACGCGAAAGAATTGTTTTTTCGAAAGCATTCTTATTCTCGGTTAAAAGTACGAAAGAAGTATTTTGATTTGGTTCTTCAAAAAGTTTCAAGAATTTATTTTGAGCCTGTTCATTCATTTTTTGGGCATTCATAAAAACGAAACAGCGTTTTTTAACACTTTTTACATTCGCTTTTTTCTGTAAAAATTCAATATCCTCAACATTAATGATTTCAGTTTTTTGCGTTCCATGAATTGTTGGCTTAAATTCGAAGATCTGAATATCTTTTGAAAATTTCAGCTTTTTTAAAGCAAAATCAAAACCGTATCCACGTGGAATTTCAATAATCGTAGCATGAGAATTCAAAATTGTTTGTTCAAAAAAACTTTCCATTGCTATAATTTAAAATCTTCTGGGATTTCTGCTTCAAAAACAATTCTTTGTGAATCTTTTTCACCATTTTTTGGCGGAATTGTAATTTCCAAGCTTTGCGCATGTAAAAACATTCTATTTTCAGCTTCGGCTTTCGTAATAGTTTTATCATAAACCCTATCGCCTAAAATTGGATGATTTAAATAATTTAAATGAACGCGCAACTGATGAGTTCGCCCAGTTTTTGGTGTTAATTTTACTAACGAGAGCTGCTCATTTTCGCTTAAAACTTCATATTTTGTTTGAGCAGGTTTTCCTTTTGCGTGAACCATAAAAGTACTTGGCGCAGAACTATTTCGAGCAATCGGTAAGTCAATTAAAGCTTTCTTCGGACTTAGAACACCCTTAACAATTGCAACGTAATTCTTTTTTGTGGTTCGTTCAGAAAATTGTTTTTGAAGCCTTTTTGCAGCTTTGTCGTTTTTTGCACCAATAATCACACCGGAAGTCTCTCGATCGAGGCGATGAACAATTCCAACCCTGTTTGTACCTTTTGCAAAAGTTGAACCACGGCTTTCAAAAAAATCTGCAACCGTAAATTCATCATTTAGGGCACCTTTACTATGAGTTAGAACTCCTCGGGGCTTATTTATTACAATCACATTTTCGTCTTCAAAAATTATCGGAAAATCAATTTTTTCAGCTTTTTTCTCTGGAATTTCAATTTCAATCAAATCATTTTTATCAACGGCGTCTTTTGGCTTTTTCGCAATAACACCATTAATTTTGACAAATCCATTTTTTATATATTTCTGAATTGTTGCACGCGAAAATTCGGGGTGTTTTTCCGCCAAATAGACATCAAGTCGAGTTTTCGAAGG
>USNP01000042.1 GCA_900556165.1 uncultured bacterium | reverse complement strand
GCATCTTTTAAATTCATTTCAAAAAATTCCGCATCAATTTCTTGCTGATAAATTCCAATTTTTGCGGTTTCATCAAGAAAAATTGCTCCGTCATAAATTTCAGCCTTTTGCTTTTTTGTGCCAAAAATTGTTTTAATCAAGCTAGTTTTTCCAGTGCCATTTCGCCCAAAAATTTCTAAAATTCCGCCAACCTTAAGATTAAAATTTAAATCTTCAAAAAGTATTTTAGCATTATTTTTACCCTCCAAAGCGTCTTCGAGAGAACCATAACCAAGCGCCAAATTTTCAACTCGAACTAAGCTCCGCATTGAGCGCGTTAGTTCATTCTTAATCCCAATTTTAACATTTCTTGCCTTAAACTTATCATAAGATTTTGCAGCCTTGAAATCAAGATTTTCAACATTTTCTTGATCAATCCAAAAACTTGGCTTGTCAATTTCTTCCAATTCAGCAAGCTCATTTCGTGCAGAATTTTCAAGACGCTTAAAACGCTGGATCGTCGATGAAGAGCGCGATTTTTCTTTCATTCGTTGATATTCACGGACTTTATCTTTCAGATTTGAAATTCTCCGCTGAACACTTTCAAAATCCTGAATTTGATTTGTAGTTGAAAACATGTTTATTCGCAAATAATCATCATAGTTTCCTTTAAAAATATAGCTTTTACCATCGCGAATCTCAATAATTCTATCAACTTTCGAAAGCACATCGCGATCATGCGTAATCACTAAAACCGCCTCGTTTGAATTATTCATCCAGTTTAAAAAACGACTCTTCGCATAAGAATCCATAAAGTTAGTTGGCTCATCAACAAGCGCCAAATTAGCTTTCGAATGAATAATTTTAATTGTATCAACTAAGCGTTTTTGACCACCCGAAAGTGTTTTCATTTGACGATTTTCAAAATTTTCAAGCCCAAAATCGCGAAGTTCTGCTCGAATTCTATCTTCAATAAAGTGAAAATTTTTCTCTTGAAAACGATTTAGCGCGTCAGTATACTTTTCGATTAAAGCCATATTTTCACCCATTTTTTCAGGCAATTCACGCAAAAGTTTCGAAAGGTGAGCGTATTCCGGTAGATCATTCAGAATAAAATTAAGCACAGTTTGCTCGCCAACGCTTGAATATTCCTGCTGAGTACTGGCGACGATAGATCCTTTTCGAAAGATTACTTCGCCCGAAAAATCCTGATCGTGACCGAGTAAAATTCCAAAAAGCGTGGATTTTCCAATCCCATTTCGCCCAATTAATCCGACTTTTTCACCTTCATTAATACTAAATTTAATATTTTCAAGAAGTTTTTTGTCGCCAAAAGATTTTTCAGTAATTTGAACACCAAGAATCATACTACTTCTTTAACTTTTGCGAAAATTTATCGATCCAATTTCGCGGCTCATTCTTTTTCTTTTCAATCACAAAATTATAGATTTCCTCAAACTTTGAAATCGTGAAATTCAAATCGTGATGCTTAATAATTTCCAGGCCATTTTTCGAAAATTTAGAGGCAAGTTTTTTATTGTCCAAAATTTTCGAAATACTTTCAGAGATTTGTTCAACATTATCGGTTTCGCACAAAAAACCATTTATGCCATCTTGGCAGATTTCTTTAACTGCACCAACATCAACACCAACAACCGGCTTACCGCAAGCGGCTGCTTCTAAAAATACAATCCCTTGAGTTTCGGTTGGGCTGGCAGAAATAAAAACAGTTGCGGCTCGGTGGAAATTCACTAAATCTTCGCCAAGTTGCGTACCCATAAAACGAACATTTTTCGAAATACCCAATTTATAAACTAGATTCTCAAGGTTAGGGCGATCCGTCCCGTCACCAACGATAACTAATTGTGCAGCCTTGTTTGTTTTCAAAACTTCGTTAAAAGCCAAAATCAACGTTGAAATATGTTTTTCAGCATCAACGCGACCAATATTCATCACAATTGGTGTTTTTTCTGACAGATTGAATTTTTCATAAAATTCTTTCGAGGGTTTTTTGGGCGTAAAACGGCTCAAATCAATCCCGTTCGAAACCGCCTCAATCGGCATTTTAGCTTTTTCAGGATTTCGAAAGTGACGCTCAATTGCTTGGCGAGTTGGCATCGTAGCATAATCAGCTTGAAGCGCAAAACGCTTAGTATAGAGCAAAACCGTGCGATTAATAATCGGCGAAAGTGGTGCGAGCATTTTTAAATTATCAAAGAGGTTTTCGGGGCTGGAATGATTCGTAATTACAACTGGAATATTATGTTTTCGCGAAAAATCAATCATCGCTTGACCAACAAAAAGTTGCAATTGAATATGCGAAACATCTGGTATGAAATTGTTTTCTTTACAGAATTTGCGAATTTCACGGATTGGAAGAAGAGAAAGTCGATAGCCATTATGAAGATAGATTCGTGGCACAGTAATTCTTCCACCTGCGATTTTGCGAGGCTCGGGCAAAGTTTCGGTTTGATTTGGATAGAAAGGGAAGTTAGTAGAACTTAAACGAACCACACGATAACCATCAACTTCTTCGATATAATATTCACCAGTTTGACTCGGCGCAAAAACCACAACTTCGTGCCCGCGTGCCGTCATTTGCTCAGCCAAGTTTTTCGAAAAAACTGAAATTCCATTAATCATTGGCCAAAATAAGTCAGAAGCAATTGCAATTTTCATAAGCTTGATTATAGCATATTTTGCTCAAAAAAGCAAAACCGCACAAAAATACGTGCGGTCAAAATTTAATGAGATTTGATTTTTTCGAAAGCAATCAAAACATTAGTGAAGATTAATGAACACTTCAGACAAAATATTTCTTTCATATAAAACCTCTCAGTTGGTGTTTTACTTGAGAGAAAAATTCCATTACTTCTGTAATTCCATAGTGAAACAGCAGCCCGACGAAAAAATCGGTAACTTTGACGTTCGAGCATCAGAATCCGTTCTTTTTTCGAAATTTCATCTTGAATTTTACGCTTCTTATTGTTTAGAACATCAATATTCATTATTATTTCCTCCTGTAAGGTTCTAAGATTGTATTATTTTAACATATTTTAGGATTTTATTCAAATAAGTTTGTATATATATTATTAGTATGTTAAAATATATTAAGCTTATGAAGAATTTAGTAATCGTAGAAAGCCCTGCTAAGGCGAAAACTATCGAAAAATATCTCGGTAAAGATTTTACCGTAATGTCGAGCGTAGGGCATATTCGCCAGATCGCCAAAAAAAATAAAGATGGCGGTCGCCCAATCGAGACAAATAATAAATATAAAATTACTTTCGAAATTGATCCGGGTAAGAAAAAAGTTGTCGCTGAACTTCGAAAAGCGGTAAAAACTGCGGATGAAGTATGGCTCGCAACCGATGAAGACCGCGAAGGTGAAGCGATTGCCTGGCATCTTTGCGAAGTTTTAAAATTGAATCCAAAGACAACCAAACGGATTGTTTTTCATGAAATTACCAAAACAGCAATTGAGGAGGCAATCAAAAATCCACGAACAATTGATATGAAAATGGTTGAAGCACAGCAAACTCGCCAGACTTTAGACTGGTTGGTTGGTTTTGATTTAAGCCCAGTTGTGTGGAGAAAAGTTCCCGGCGGAAAAAGTGCGGGTCGTGTACAGAGTCCGGCGGTTAGATTGCTTGTAGAACGCGAGCGTGAAGTTGAAAAATTCGGTGCAAAAAGTTCGTTTAAAATTACAGGCGAATTTATCGTGCCAAAATCCGGCGAAATCCTGAAAGCTGAATTAAATAAAAAATTTGAAAGTGAAGAAGCGGCAAATAATTTTCTCGAAAGCTTGAAATCAGCAGAATTTACAGTTTCAAATGTTTCAAAAACTCCTGGAACCCGCAATCCAAGTGCACCTTTCACAACTTCAACACTTCAACAAGAAGCTAATACTCGACTGGGATTTTCAGCCAAAAGCACAATGGCAGCAGCGCAAAAACTTTATCAATCCGGTAAAATTACTTATATGCGAACTGATAGTGTAAATTTGAGTGGTTTTGCAATCAAATCGAGTGAAGAATTTATAAAAAATACATTTGGTAAAGAATATCATAAAGCACGAAATTTTGCCACGAAATCAACCGGAGCACAAGAAGCGCACGAAGCAATTCGACCAACTGTTATAGCGAATGAAAAAATCTCAACAAGTCAAGATTTACAAAAGATTTATACCTTAATTCGAAATCGCACACTCGCAAGCCAAATGGCGCCAGCACAGATTAAAAAAACTACTGTCAAAATCGATATTTCGAATAGTGATAAATTCTTTGAGGCCAAAGGTGAGGTTGTTATTTTTGATGGATTTTTAAAAGTTTACGCGAGTGGAAAAAAAGATGAATTTTTACCAGAATTAAACTCTGGTGATAGTTTAAATTTTTCCGAAATTATCGCTAAAGAAGTTTTCTCGCGACCGCCAGCACGTTATAGTGAAGGTTCACTCGTGAAAAAGCTCGAAGACTTAGGAATTGGCCGACCTTCAACTTATGCCACAATTCTCGATACAATTCAAGCACGAGGTTATGCTGAAAAAGGCGAGAACGAAGGAAAATCACGCAATACAATCCAAATTAAGCTTTCAAAAAATGAAATTATCCGTGAAATTGTTAAAGAAAAAACTGGTTCTACCAAAGGAAAACTTTTACCAACGCCAAGTGGTGAAGTTTTGAGTGACTTTTTAAACGATTATTTCAATCAAGTTGTTGATTATGGCTGGACTGCAAATCTTGAAAATGATTTTGATAAAATTGCGCTTGGCAAGGAGAAAAAGCTTGTTGTTCTTGATGATTTTTATAAACCTTTTCATAAATTAATCATGGAATCTGGCGAAATCGACCGCAATGCAGTTGCGCCAGCTCGCGAACTCGGAACCGACCTAAAAACTGGCCGAAAAGTATTTGCACGTTTTGGTCGTTTTGGTCCAATGATTCAGTTAGGTGATAATAAAATAGAAGGCGAAGAAGTTAAATTTGCACCGATGCCTGCTGGCGAAAAAATTGAAACTGTCTCCCTTGATAACGCATTAAAAATGTTCCTCTTGCCTCGGACTGTTGGAAAAACATCTGACGGTCAAGAAATTATAGCAAATATTGGACAATATGGTCCTTATATTAAAATTGCAAACACTTTTGTCAGCATTAAACCGATGTCACCATTCGAAATTAACGAAACCGAGGCACAAATGCTTTACGAAGAAAAACTCAAAGCCGATGAAAAGCGAGTTTTAAAAAAATTTAAAACTGGAATCGTAATTTCGCGCGGTGGCTTTGGGCGAAAATATATTTCAGATAGTGAAATTAAAGCAATTCTACCGAAAGATTTGGATATTGAAAAAATCACAGAAGAAAAGGCGAGCGAATTACTCGAAGTTGCAAAATCTCGAAAATCTGGCAAAAAAACCACAACCAAGAAAAACGCAAAGCGAAAAACTTCAACCAAAACTACAAAAAAATCTGTTTCAAAAACCAAAAAATCTTCAAAATAGTA
>USNP01000041.1 GCA_900556165.1 uncultured bacterium | reverse complement strand
CATTACCTTCTTTTAAAACAAAACTATCCGATAAAACAGTATAATCATTGCCAAATTTAGCTTTAATCTCTTTCTTAATCTCATCTGAATTTTCAGAATTTATTTTAGCCTTTGTATTATTGATATCTTCTTGCGAAACAACTTTCAAGGTCTTTTTACTTCCACCAGAAAGCTGACCACCATTCGCTGAAACACCTTCGATTGACGAAATATACTTTTGAGCTCCCAAATTACATTGCTCACCGATTGCAGTCGCTTTAATCCCAACATTAACACTTCCTGCCGAAATTGATCCACTTTTAATTTTTGCACCCGGAATTGTTACGGTTGAAGTTGTTGTAAAATTACATTTCCCTGCCGAAAAAGCCGAACCTTGCGCAACAGTTACTGGATCACTATCACTACTCTGTGAAAGAGTTAAAGTTCCAGAAGCAGCCTCACCTTCTTCACGAGTTCCAGTTACATCAAAAGAAATTTCGTGATTTTTACTAATTGTTTCAGTTTTCGAAAGAAGTGATTTTTCACCAGCAATATTTGAAATCGCAGCAATCCCTTTAATATTTGAAGTTGAAGTTTTCGCAGCAATAATAACTTCCGCGGCCGGCGCAAAGAAAATCGCCCAAACAATAAAAACTAAAAATATAACAGTAACACTAACAATAATGAAAATCTTTTTCCTAAATTTTGAAAAATCAGGAACTTTCACGCCTTTTTTTGATTTGTTAGTTTTATCTTTTTTAATCTCCGGCTCAACCTTATTGAAATTCTTATTATCATCAATGTCAATTCCTTCAAGAATTTCTGCTTCTTTTTCATCAACAGTTAGACCACTAAATTCTGAAATTGGCAAACTTTCACCATCAATCACATCATCACCATCAACTTCCAAAATATCAATTTCAGGAATTTCCGGCTTGCTTTGAAGTGTTTTTGAAACTGGAATTTTAGCTGCAGCTGACATTGTTTTAAGTGCAGGATTATTAGTAATGAAAACAATTTTTTTATCAACTTTTTGAGCTGTTAGAGAAAGCAAGCGAATATTAACCGCACTTCGAAAAATCCCAAGCCCTTTTGGTGGAACGATTGCAATAATCCGCTCTTTTGAAGACTTTATTTTATTTACTACGTCAGTAATATCATCTTCAACATCAACATAAATCACATCTTTTTTAATTTTTTCATTCATATTCTACCTCTTTTAAGCTCGCAAAATCCTGTTTAATTTATCACGGAAATTCTCACTAGCATTTTCATCAGAACTGTAAGTGTCATACCCAACACGTAAAAGCCCCATAGCCGTAATAAAAGTATGGTCATTGATTTTTCCAGACTCATCAATAACACCATAAACCTCCTCAGGCTTAATGTGTTTTACTTTTGGCTTTTTATTAAACGGCAATTCATTCCACCAGTCGTCATTTTCCAATCGATCCACCAAAGATTCCAAACTTGAACCACCACCACAAAGTAAAATTTTATTTGGCAAATAATCTAATTCTTCAAAATCACTCAAAGCTAACTCAACACCGGAAATCCAAACATCCAAAGTGTTATCAATCGCATCAATTGCTTGCTTTGCGATACTTGATTTAAGTTTTTCGTTCGAAAGATTAAGTTTAAGCTTTTCAGCATTTTTGTACGATAATGAAAGCTCGTTTGCAATCTGATTAGTAAAGCTTCGACCACCAATTCCAAACATTTTTGTCCCCTCAACACCACCATCATTAACAACGGCAATATCAGTAGTTCCACCTCCAATATCCGCCAAAATTGCAGTAAAACTACTTGACGAATCTGAGCCAACAACACTTCTCGCAACAGCGAAAGGTTCAGCAGCGACAGCAATCAAATCCAACGCAAGCTCGTTTGCAACACGCTCAATAGCACCAATATGAACCGTTGGTGCAAAAGCTGTATAAATCTGAATTGAGACATCCTTACCTTGAAATCCTATCGGATTCGAAACTTTATATCCATCTATATGAATACCTACAATCGCTGAATTAACTAGCTTAATTTCAGCTTCTTGATTTCCTGTTTCAAGAGCAATTTCTCTCTGTGCTTTAAGCTGAGCGCGTTCTTGAATTTTATCGATAATAAATTCCATTTCAGCTTCATCAAGTGGTCGATTTGGTTGAGGACGACGATACTTTATTGTATTTGTTGCACCCTTAACAAGTTCGCCAGCAATTCCAATTACGGCTTTTTTTGCTTGAATTTCAGCTTGATCTTCGGCCTCAATTAAGGCTTTTTCACAATTTTCAACAACACTCGCAATGTCAGCAATCGCACCTGAATGCATATCTGCTACATCCTGCCTTGCGCGCCCAACACCAATTACACGAATTTCGTCTTCGTGGATTTCAGCAACGAGTGCTTTAACAAATTCAGTTCCGATATCAAGCGCCACAATATAATTGTCGCTAAGTTCTTCTCTTTGTTTATTCTTGAATAACATACTGTCTATATTATAAACCGTTTATGGTTTTTTTGCAAATTTTCAAAAAAAATCAGCCTTAATAGGCTGATTTCAATCTTTTATCGCAAAACAGCTTTAATTCTTCGCACCCCTGCACTCGAAGATTGTTCTTTCACAATCTTAAACTTTTTACCGCCTTCAGCAAGCTCTCGCGTATTATCAACATGTGGTCCGCCGCAAATTTCAACGCTAAACGGCGCCTCATTTTCAGCTTTCATCGTATAAACTTTTACCGTTTCGCCATACTTATCGCCAAAAACACCAATCGCTTTCAACTCATTTAACGCATAATCGGTTGGACATTCCGCCCAAGAAACCTCTAAACCTTTCGAAATTTGCTCATTAACTACATCTTCAATATGCTTTTTCTCTTCTTCGGTTAGTTTCCTATCAAAAGTAAAGTCGAAACGCAATCGCTCAGCATTAATATTCGAACCTTTTTGTGAAATTTGTCCTTCAAACATATTGTGAAGTTCAGCATTCATCAAGTGAGTTGCAGTGTGAAGTTTTCGGTGTTCAAGAGTTTGACCTTCAAGCCCACCCTTAAACTTGCCTTTCGAAGCCGTCTGCGAGCGTTCGCGTTGCTCTTTCATTTTAGTATTAAATTCTTCCTGCCAATTTTTCGAAAGCGGAATTTCACGACGAATTGCCTCCTCAGTTGAAAGTTCAAGCGGAAAACCAAAAGTATCATAAAGTTGGAATAGCTCAACACCAGTTAATCCATCTTTTGCAAACTTTTCAAGCTCGTGCAAACCTTTTCGAAGCGTTCGACGGAAAGCTTTTTCCTCTTTAACCATAACAGCAATAATCTCATCGGATTTCGAAGCAACTTCAGCATAATCTGGGGCGTAGATATCAACAATAACTGGAATAATTTGCTCAACAAAATTATCTTCAACACCTAAATCAAAAGCTTTTGCCATTGCGCGACGAATAAACTTGCGCATTACATAACCCTGTTCCTTATTCGAAGGCACACAACCATCGACTGCCAAAAATGTTGCACTTCGAAGATGATCCGCAATCACGCGCATCGAATCAGTATTTTTGTTGTAATTTTTACCACTAATTTCTTCAAGTTTTTCAATAATTGGTTTCATTAAGCTAATCTGAAAAACGTCTGGGTTATCAATTTTTGCCGCAGCAATACGCTCTAAACCACCACCAAAGTCAACATTTTTATTTTCAAGTGGCTCGAAAGATCCATCTTCAAGTCGTCGATATTGCATAAATACTTGGTTACCGATTTCCATAAAACGACCGCTATCGCTCGCAGGATGCGCTTCACCAAAACTTGAGTCATGATTTTCTTCACCAAAATCATAAAATACTTCTGAATCTGGACCACATGGATCACCAATCGGCGTAGATTCCAAACCGCCGCCACGACTCCACCAGTTTTCTTTATCATTATAAAAGAAAATTCGACCGCCTTGAAGCCCAAGCTTATCACCATTCTCCGCAGTATCAAGCTCAATAATTTTCGCATCAATTCCCTTTTCAGCAAAAACCTTTCGCCAAATTCCAGCCGATTCGTCATCACGAGGAATTCCATATTTTTCACTACCAATAAAGCACGAAACATAAATTTTTGAAGCATCAAGACCAACTACATCTGTTAGAAAATTAAAAAACTGCCTAATTTGTTGCTCTTTAAAATAATCACCCAAAGACCAATTTCCAAGCATTTCGAAAAAAGTTGTGTGACGATTATCGCCAATATCGTCAATATCTTGCGCGCGCAGACAAGTCTGACTATCCGTTAAACGTACGCCTTTTGGATGCTTTTTACCCAAAAGATACGGCAAAAGTGGTTGCATTCCACTACCAGTAAAAAGTGTTGTTGGGTCGTCTTTCAAGATTAAAGAAGCCCTGTCAATAATTTCGTGACCATTTTTTTTACAAAATTCTAAATAAGCTTTTCGGATTTCTTGTGCATTCATACACACCATCTTATCATATTTTCGCAAAAAAATAAACAGGCCAGCACTAAACCAACCCGCTTAATTTTATTGAAATGCTAACAAATATGCGATATATCCAGCTCCTGCACCAAGGAGCAAAATTGCAATTATTGCCCAAACAACACCCCAACCAGATTTTTTCCTATGTTTAACTGGCGCAGAATATTCATCGCTCGAAAGAATTGGTGCCGACATTTTCGCCCGACGAAGCTCTTTTGTTATTACAGGTTTTTGCACTACTTTTTGAACATTCGAAGCATTTAGCGAACGAAATTCGAAACTTTTTGACTGATCTTGGCTTTGATTCATTCCAAGTGGTCTTTTCTCAATCTGTGGATTTTGCACAAACGGCGTTTTTGGTTTTTCAGCCTCATCAATTGATTGGATTATCACCTTTTCAGTAGATTCTTCTAACTTCTCTTCTTTAACAGATTTTTCTTCCTCAACTTCAACGATATTTATTTTTTTCTCGATTTTAGGCTCTTCAACTTCTGCCGACTGAGTTTTAGACCTCATTTTAACTTCAATTTTCGAATCTTCTTGCTCAATTTCAGGTTTTTTTGGTTCTTCTTTTTGAATTTCCTCAATGCTATGAATTGGCTCAATCACCTTCGAACTAATACTTTTCGAACTTGAAATTTCAGGCATAACTTTCTCCGGCTCTTCTACCGGTAAATCCGCAAAATTCGAAATCATCGATTGGCGCTCAGGAATTTCAACTGCACGTTCACCATGAAAAACTCGCAATTTATTTTCATCTTCACCAATTCGATAAACTCCTGCATAAAAATCAGCACGGCTCGAAACTACCGGTTTTTCTTCAACCTTCAAATCTGATTTAATCTCAGGAATTTCTTTTTTAACTTCTGCAACCTTAACCGTTTTTTTATCATTTTTTGGTAAAATCTTTTTTCGAATTGGTGAATTTTCAAGTTTTTTCGCACTTCTGACCAACTTCTCTCCACCATAAGTTTCCAAAATTGGACTTTCAAAAGCAATTTTATCTTCTTTCATCAAAAAAGGAACGCCAAAATTCTCTCGATGATGTTCTGGCGGAACTGGTACACTAAAATCATCCAAAATTCGAACTTTAGGCTTTCCAGAAATAACTTTCTTCTCATTTTTTTGTTTTTCACTAACCTTTTTAATATTTCGAATTTGTTTTTTTT
>USNP01000040.1 GCA_900556165.1 uncultured bacterium | reverse complement strand
TGGTATTCTTAGCACTACCAGCACTCCAACGATCACAAAGAGATACGCAGCGAAAGAATGATATGGCGCGGTTAAAGGCAGCTTATCAGCAGTATCGAGCGAATAATAAGGGGAGAAGGCTCGGAAGTGTCTATAATGGAGAATTTATGGCAAAACTCCCAAACTGGGAGAACTTTTTAAACGAATATCTTCGAAAAGATGGCGAGATTTTCAGGGATCCCTCTGGTGAAGATTACTTCCTACAGGCGGGGTTATGGAATTTTGTACGAGGAGATGAACCTGGAACTGGTGCTATAACTTTCAACGACCGTATGGCTTGTGATTATGAATCGCCTAGAATAGAGGAACGAAATAAATCTGGAACTGGTGAAATCATTAGAATTCGGCTCGAAACTGGCGGTGTCTATTGTCTCGACCTTATCGAATAGTGTAAAATTAAAAACCCTCAATCTGAGGGTTTATTCTTTTGAAAGTTGAGCTTTTACTCCTCTTTGATGCGAATTACTTCAATTGTATTTTCTTCAAGAAATTCAACACTAAATTTTCGCTTTTTCGAATACTGAAAACTATCGAAAATATCAAAACCGGTAACTTTTTTATTGCCGAAAGATTTTCTAATTTGTGATAATTCTTCGAAAACTTCTTTTCGAATTGACAATTTTTCATCCTCAACCAAAACTGTTCCTGTGCGGTTTGGTCCATCAATTGCGAATTTCAAGTCTCGCATAAGTTTGTCGCTGTCGCCTTCATAAAGAAGTTCATCGCCAGCAGAAGTACAAAAAACAAAATTATAAAAAGCCATAAAAAGCCCTTCTTTCTAATGTGCTACTCAAACGAGCGCTTTAATATTATACAACTTTTTCTAATAAAAATCAATAGTAAAAAGAAAACCTCGCGAGAATTCGCAAGGTTAAGGTGATCAGAGTTTTTTGACTTCTGTGCTTTCGCCGCTGCGGCAAAAAATTTCGAAATCTTTTTGCTCTGGTGAGTTTTGCTGAATTTGATAGTAATACGCCATATCGTTGATGTTTTGAGTTTCGAAAATATCGAAAATTTCTTCCATCAGCACCATTTCGTTACTAAAAATTCTACTGCCAGCCGTTATTTTAAGGGAATCTTTTCTGTCAAGGAGGGTTTCGAGATTTTTCACGATTTGCTCCGCAGATTCACCTTCAATTTTAACGGGTTGAATTTTGGTGAGTTCAACCGAAAGTTGTTTGTCACTTACGGTTTTATCGACCACTTTCACAAAAATGCTACTCATATGAGCCTCCATAAGCTACAAATTTCGGCGAACCGAGGAGCTTATTAATAAGATTTTATAATAAGTTTTTTCAAAATGCAAGCATAATAATAATAAAAAGCCGCGTTTTGCGACTTTAATATTATAGGATTTTATTTTTTAAAAACGGGGGAATTTCGAGTCTATCTTTTAAGAAATCTCTTCCAAAAGGTTTTTTACTGATTTTATCGCTGAAAAATTCTTCTGGGGTTGAAAGATCTTCTTCAATCCGATGCGGAATTTCTTTGTCATTCAGCATTTTTACAACTTTGAAATTCTCATCAACCCATACAGCAATTTTTTTAATTTCTCGCCGTGTTATGAATCTTTTTGTTGCGACACCTCCAAGAAAAACAATTTTTGCTGAGCCGTGAATTTCAACAATTTCTTTATCCAAATCATAAGCTGCATTTGGTGAAAGATAAATCGCTTTATTTCCGTTAGCTTCAAGTCTGATTGGTTCTCCGGTTTTTATTGCCCGAAGTATCGCTTCTTGTAAGAATAAATCTTGATTCATTTTAATCCTCCTGAAAAGTTCTAAGCAAAAGCTTGAATAACTTAATTATATCAGAAATAGTAAGTTTTGTCAATAAAAAAGCTTTCGAAAAACTCTTGAAAGGTAAGATTTTTTTTGATATAATTAAAAGAGTATTGGGATGTCGCCAAGTGGTAAGGCAGCGGGTTCTGGTCCCGCCATTCGGGGGTTCGAATCCCTCCATCCCAGCCAAATTAAGGACACGAGTTGTTTCAGACTAACTCGTGTTTTTCATAATTTCCTTTCTTGGAAAATGTAAAAGAGCTGACATATAAGCAGTGGTGTCGGCTCTTTTATTATTTTTATTGAGGTGTATCTGTTCGGTAGGCTTCATAGAGATAAGAAAAACTCTATTATCAAACTAATACTTTAAAAATCCGGCAATTATATCAAATCAATCTAAGATTTCAAAAGTGGTTTAAATAGTAAAGAATTAAGAAAAACTGACGAATAGATTTTAAACCCTCAATGTAGAGATATTAAATAACCTAGAATTATTATTACCGGATACAATATTAAAGAGCAGGTGTAGTTAATAAAAACAAAATAAAGATATTATTTAAGGGATAACGGAATATATTAGATGGTAGTATTTTATACCTCAAAATACAATCCATAAGAAGGAATTTATGGAAGGGAGGAATTAGATTTAGACTATATAAAAAGTTATAGAGTTAAGTAAAAAATGATACACTATCTTCATGAATAATATATAATTCTTTTAAAGACCTGTTTGAGAATTTTTTAATCATCGAAGTGCCAGATAGCTATTTGCCAGAAAAGGTTGATCTAATCTTGACTCACGAAATGGCAGCAGCAGCTCCTAAATTCCTTGAAGACTACAAACAAGGTGAATTCAAAGAATCTGGAAGTGGCTACTATGTAAATGGTCGCGTGGTCCACGATGCCTTTGTCTTTGACAAGAAGAAATCAGCTGTGTTTAGTGTACTTCTGTTATTTCTTGTTTAACTTAATTTAGTCCCACTTCCAACTAAAAAGTCTTTCAAAAAATGTTAGTGAATTTCGTGGAAGAACTGCATCTTTGCTTGGAGTTTCTTCTTTTGAGGGGGGTTCAGCTTTTGCTGGATCTGGTGAAATCTGTTCGGCAAAAACGAGAAGTCGCTTTTCTGCTGTTCCAAGAGGAACGCAAGTAATTAAAGTAAGTATTGGCTTATCTGTGCCGATCTGAACTCGATTAACTTGATTTGGCATCACAACTTCAGTTCGGGTTACATTATAAGTGTAGCGAGTTCCATTATAGTTTGCATAGATTACGTCGCCTTGTTTAAGTTTGTCAAGTTGTGCAAAAATGAATTTATAATCGCCCGTATCAAACAAATCATTACTCGAATGTCCACTTAAAACTGTATTTCCATTTTGGCCAGGAACAGCATTTGCGCCCGGAATTGAAAAATGCGCAACACCCTTTGCCATCGCTTTTAATTGTGAAGCATTGTCGTTCCCAACTCCATAAACCACAGGAGCGTCAACATTGATTTTTGGGATAATTAGCTTTGGTTCTTGACCTACGGAGTTTGAAGAATTCGGACTGTAAATAGTTTGGTTTGCGTTTGAATTTCCTGGTGCAACATAGGCTTCGACTGACGCAAAAATTAAACGATTATATTGTAAAAACAAGAACAGGGATACAACAACAATTGTTGATAAAATTGGCATAAAATGTCGTGACTTTCGAATTTTTTGAGTTTGCTCATGTGCTTTTGTGGCAATATCTTTTCGCAATTTTGCCAAGGCTCGATCTTTTTTTTGCTCCTCAGTTAATTCTTCAATAACTTCGGGCTGAATATTGGTTATTTGCTTTTTTTGCTGCTCAATTGCTGCGGAATAATATGTTTCATAATATTTCTGGTAATAATTCTGCCACGCTGCATGATAGCGTTTCCATTGTTCGCTTGGTTTATCGTTTTGTGGAGTGTGTGAATTTTGAACAGCTTGTTGAGGTCGATAATTCACTGCGCCGGATTGATTTTCGACCCTACGCACAATATTTTGCTTGTTTTGAAGTGGCTGAATAGCTTTTTGACGCGTCTTAAAATCGTTAGTTTCCTGACCAACGCCAGAATTAAAATCTGCTCTTGGCTGAATTTGAACTGGTTTTGAAATCTCACTAATCGATGATTTTATGATTTCTTCGCGGTGATTTTCATCATTTTTTTGTGTACTTTGATTTTTGAAAAGTTCCGCTAAATTGACTTTTTCAGGCTGAACTTTTTCTTGATTTTTTTGAATTTCTGCAATTTTCTCAGCATTAGTTTTTTGGTAGATTTGCTGAATTTTTTGCCTTCGAAAATCAATTGCCGCCCTATTTCTATCGTTTGAAGGGGTGTTTTGCGATTGTCTTTGAGGAATGGCTAATCCGTTATTTTGGCTTTTTTTATTATTATCGTTCATTTCTCTTGATTTTTCCTTATTCTTAGTATACAATAGATAGTGAGCTATGTAAATAGCCAAAAGCACAATCGTTTGCCGCGATGGTGGAATTGGTAGACACGCTAGACTCAAAATCTGGTGAGCACTACGCTTGTGCCGGTTCAAGTCCGGCTCGCGGTACCACAGAAGAATGACTGAGCAACGAACAGTCATTCTTTTTTATTTAAAGAATAGACCCATGGTTTAACGACAGCCGTGGGTCTTTTTGTTGCTCCAATTGAGGCGATTCCATGTAAATCACCTCTGAGGATTAGCAAAACCTTTAAATGTGAAACTTAACAATTTGGTAAAAAGTATGAATATAAGATATAAATTTTCACTTTCAACGAACGAAAACTGTAAAAATAGTAAAGATTAAAGATTGTGAGCCAATAGTTTAATGAACAATGAAATAATTTCATTAGCTCTGTCGGGCTGATAGGTCGCCCACCCTTACTATCGGCCTAGCTGAGCTAATGAAGAAAGAATTTTATGCAAAACACTAATGAAACCAAGTTCGAGAAAGAGCTTGAAAAAATCAAGAACTCTAAAATTGAACTCAAACCAACAAAACAAAAATAAGGAGAAAATAAAATGAAAAATATTAAGAAGTTTAACTGGAAAAAATTAATCGAAACAACTAAAACAATTGTAATTTACACTGCTATAATTACAAGTTTAGCCTTCTACTTTGGTATGAAGCAAGGCGAAGCTAACACAAAAGTAAATAATGATAAATTAGTTGAGACTATTCGAAATTTAAACCAAAACAAGTAAGTCCAAAGGTATCGAATTCGATGATACAGATGAAACCAGCTCTCGAAGCCACAATAAATTGTCGTGAAGATTGGAGAAGATTAATTGACAAGTTGGTTGATTGGATTAATCAAAATTCGTTTTTGCGAAATGGTAACGTGATTGATATTTAGGAATTTCGCCCGTTTTGTGCGATTTTTCTTGATTTTTTTCGAAAAAAAGAGCATAATAGAATTGTTCAAGATTACAATTAAGGACGCTGTTTTTTGGCGTGTTTCACCGTAAATACGAGTCGGTATTTCAAAGGTGAAACCTTTAATTGTAGTCTTGAACACGCTAACAATTTAATACCGACTCATTTTTATTTGGTCGGGATAGGAGAAATGAAATGTCGAAAAAAGAATTAAAGATTGATGCACAGCGAGTGGCTATTGGAATAGCTTCTGGTGTAGGTATTTTGGCTTGCTTTCTACCATGGGCATCATTGCCTATTGTTGGAAGTATTAGTGGAGCAAAAGGTGATGGTTGGATTTATGCTGGAATGCTATTAGTGCCTATCTTGATTGCATTTTTGGGAGATAAAACAAAAGCTCTTGATAAAAAGTCAAAAGTTGCTTCTGGATTAATTGGAGCTTTTGTTGCAGTAATGGGATTTTATATGATTTCAAATTTTAA
>USNP01000039.1 GCA_900556165.1 uncultured bacterium | reverse complement strand
TTGCATTAATTCAATATCACGAGAACTAAAGAACTCGCTAAAGTGCGGATTTTTAGCTACCGCTTCGAGAATTCTTTCGAATTCATTAAAGTAATCATCATTGCTCTTTTTACCCATTTTAAGAGCCTCCTTGAATAAGATTTCGAAAAATAACTCAAAAATTTGTGTCTAACATATTAAAGAGCTATCATTCGATTGAAATAAATTTTAACATATTTTAGTGTTAAAGTCAAGGTTCGAAATTGATTTTTTTGGGATTTTCAAGGCTTGAACAAAATGCTTGAAAGTGCTAAAATCGATAATAGATAAAATGAATTTTCGAAAGGAGAAAGATGGCAAAATTAGTTTTTGCGCGACACGGCGAAAGTGAATGGAATAAGGCCAACCTTTTCACTGGCTGGGCTGATGTTGATTTGAGCGAGAAAGGTGTTCGGCAGGCGATTGACGCGGGCAAGTTGATTAAAGATGCAGGGATTGAATTTGATGTGGCTTTTACATCGGTTTTGAAGCGTGCGATTAAGACGACAAATTTGGCATTGGAGTTTTCGGATCAACTTTGGGTGCCAGTTCAAAAATCTTGGCGATTAAACGAGCGACACTATGGTGGTTTAACTGGAAAAAATAAAGCTGAAGCGGCCGAAAAATTTGGCGAAGAACAAGTTCATATCTGGCGACGATCGTATGATACACTTCCACCGGAAATGCCACACGATGATGAATATTCTGCGCACAATGACCGTCGTTATGCTTTACTCGATGACTCAGTTGTGCCAGATGCTGAGAACTTGAAAGTTACTTTAGAGCGAGCTTTGCCATTTTGGGAAGATCAAATTGCGCCAGCTTTGAAGAGTGGTAAAAATGTTTTTGTTGGCGCGCACGGAAATTCGATTCGAGCACTTGTAAAACATATTAAAGGTTTATCGGATGATGAAATTATGGGAGTTGAAATTCCAAACTTTCCACCGCTTGTTTTTGAATTTGACGAAAACCTCAAAGTATTAAAAGAATATTCACTTGGTGAATAAAAACAAAATAGAGCATTGAATTGCTCTATTTATTTTGGTAGATTATCATTGAATCGCCGTAGGAAAGAAATTTGTATTCGCCATTTTGAATTGCATGATTATAGGCTTTTGAAAGATTTTCCCAGCCGGCAAAAGCGCTAGCAAGCATTAAAACAGTTGATTTTGGTGCGTGAAAATTCGTGATAAGCCCTTGAATCGTTTTAAATTCATAACCTGGAAAAATAAAAATATCAGCCTCACCAGATAAACCACCGGTTTGATTTTTTGTGATTTTACTTAAATCTTCGCGTTTGCCAGAATTGCCGTTCAAGCTCTTTTCGAAAATTGCATTATGCGCATATTCTAGTGTGCGAGCAACAGTTTTTCCGAGCGCAAAAATTCGACCGCCATTTTGATGGGTTTTTTGAATTTCTTCCACAGTTTCAGCTGGAATTTCGAAATATTCTTGATGCATTTGATGTTCTTCAATTTTTTCAACACGAATTGGCATAAAAGTTCCAAGTCCAACATGAAGTGTTAAATAGCCTATTTTCACACCTTTTTTCTTTAAAGATTCTAGAATTTCATCGGTCATATTTAGGCTAGCAGTTGGAGCAGCAACAGAACCTTTTTCTTCGGCGAAAATGGTTTGATAGCGTTCAATATCGAGTGGCGTGGCGTCTCTTCGCATATATGGCGGAAGTGGAACGGTGCCAAAATTTTCACAAAGCTCGCGTAAGTCGGTTTTTGAACTAACGATTGCTAAGCCATCGCCAAGAATTTCTTCAACGGTGATTTCGGCACTTTCGAAAATATCATTATTTTTATCAGGCGAGTAATTTTTTACAAAAAGCTTGTCGCCAGCCTTAATTTTTCCGCGATACATAACTTTGTGCTTATGCCAATCATTATCGAAACTGTGACGTTCCAAAACGATTAGTTCACGCTCGGCACCGTTTTCTTTTGTAGTGAAAAGCCGTGCTTTTATTACTTTAGTATCGTTCAGAATTAGTATGTCTCCATTTTCGAAAAAATCTGCAATATTTTTATAAAAACTATCTGTAATTTCGCCATTTTTACGGTTTAAAGCGAGCAATCTTGAAGTTCCGCGAATTTTTGGTGGATGAGCCGCGATTTTATCTTCGGGCAATTCATAAGTGTAATCTTTAAGTTCCATTTTTATATTTTAACACTTTTCAAAAATTGATTCAATGAACAAAACCTTTTTTTTTTTTTTGATTCTTGTGTTAAAATATAATCATGATAGAAAAAAATGTAATTTCAATAAAAGATTTTGAGCTATCGTTTGGAAGCAAAAAAATCATTCACGGATTGAACTTTGAGGTTAAAAAGGGCGAAATCTTTGGATTTTTGGGTTCAAACGGTAGTGGAAAAACAACAATTCGCGCGCTTTTGGGGATTTATCAATCGGATTCAGGTGAGCTTTTGATTAATGGTGAAGAATTTTCGCCGGAAAAATTTGGTGCAATTGGATATTTACCAGAGGAGCGTGGACTTTATAAGAAAGAAAAAGTTATTGATGTAATGCAATATTTTGGGCGACTTAAAGGATTATCGAAAAAAGAAGCTCAAGAATTTTCGAAAAAATATTTGAAACGTGTCGGTTTGGAGGATAAGGCAAATTTGAATATTGATAAGCTTTCGGGCGGTCAACAGCAAAAAATCCAGCTGGGAATTACAATTATGGGGAAACCGGATTTGCTAATTTTGGACGAGCCAACAAAAGGTTTTGACCCTGTAAATCGTCAGCTTCTAATGGATATTATCGCGGAAGAAAATGCACGGGGTGCAACAATTGTGATGGTAACGCACCAGATGGAAGAAGTTGAAAAGATTTGTAATCGTGCTTTACTTTTGAAAGATGGAAAAGTAAAGGCTTATGGCACGGTGGATGAAATTCGAAATCAATTCGGAAAACAGCGAATCATTCTTGAATTTGTTGGAAAATTACCAAAAAGTGATAAATTTGAGATTATTAAAAAAGATGCGAATTATGCCGAACTTTCACCAAAAGTTGATTCGCAAGAAATTTTGAAAGAATTGGTTTCGAACAATCTACAAATTATAAACTTTAAGGTTCAAAAATCAACTTTGAATGAAATTTTCTTAGAAATTTACGGTGAATCAAAACAGATGGAGAGCGAGGTTAAAGATGCATAATTTAGGAACGGTATTGAGATTCGAAATTTTTAGAGCTCTTAAAAAACCAACTTTTTGGATTGCGATTTTTGCGATTCCTGCAATTTATGGTGTAATGTTTATGTTTGGAGCAATTTCTGGATCGCAAGCAAAAGAGAATCAGGAAAAGTTGGCTAAAGAAAGTTTTTCATTCCAGATTCAAGATGAAAGTGGTTTGGTTTCGAAAGAGCTTGTTTTGCAACTGAAAGGTGATTTTTCGAACGATAAACAAAAAACAATCGAAGACGTAAAAAAAGGAAAGCTCGATGCATTTTATTTCGTGCCAAAAGATTTAACTGTTGAAAAAGTTGAAATTTATGGAAAAAACACAAATATTAATGAAAATGCTAAATATTCAGCTGTTTTGAAAACTATCTTGAAAAATTCTGGTGTTCAGGCTACGAATAAAAATCAGTTAGCACTAATTAACGAAACTTATAAAACTGAACAAACTTTTTTCAAAAATGGTGAAAAATATGATCAATTCCCAGGAATGATCGTACCAGGAATCTTCTTAGCGATTTTCTATTTTGTTACAGTCTTTCTTTCAAATCGAATGCTTACAAGTACTACAGAAGAAAAAGAAAACCGTGTAACGGAGATGATTTTAACTAGTATTTCAGCTAAAACTTTGATTTTAGGAAAAATTATTTCAATCATGGTTTTGGGTATTGTTCAAATTTTAACGATAATTCTACCAATTATCATTGGATTCGTATTGATTTCAAGTATTGGAACACTTGCAAAAGACTTGAACTTACCAGATTTGATGCCAATTATCTCAGCTATTAAATGGGATTTTGGTACAATTGCAATCTCTGCTGTAATTTTGGTTGCTGGATTTATGATGACGACAGGATTTATTGTTGCGCTCGGTTCAGCAATGCCAACCGCACAAGAAGCTTCAAACTACTTCGCGGCAATTATTATGCCACTGATGATGCCGCTCTTCGTATTACCTTCATTCTTTTCGAGTGAGCCGAGTGCTTTAACAATCTTCTTAAGCTACTTCCCACTAACCTCACCAATTTCTCTACTTCTTCGAAATATGTTGGGAACTTTGAGTTTAGCAGAAGCCTTTATTGGAGTCTCGCTTCTTGTTATTTTTGCGATTTTTGCCGTGTGGCTTGCAGTGAGAATCTTCCGCTTTGGAACAATTTCTTATGGTTCAAAAGTAAATCTCAAAAGTATTTTTTCGAAAAAGAAAATTGCTTAAATTAGCTAAAAACTAACAAGAGTCGTTCGAAAAGAACGGCTCTTGACTTTTATTCTAAAAAGTTGTATAATTTAAAAGATTTTCAAAATCAAAATTTTTTTGGAGGTTGCAACTTATGGAAATTAAATTTAGCACGGAAGAGATTGTTAGAATTTTTGAAGAAGTTTTTAACACTAAAGCTAAGTATATCTGGTTTGAAGAAGATGCTTTTGTGGAAATTAGCGACAAGCAAGATTATAAAATAGAATATTGGCTTAAACTTAATCAAATTATATTCCTTTTTGATGACTGCAGCTCTGGTGATTTTTATATAAATGGCGGCTCCTTGGTCGTATATCAGGATAAAGTTCGTTCTTCGAGCAACTTTGATAGTTCATTTGAAACTCTTGAATTTGAAAATCGAATAATAGAGCTTATTCGCCAAAAAACCGCCAAGCCTCGCCGCAAATTCCTTGCAAGATAATTTAATTTCTTGTTTTAAGCCTCAATTTGGGGCTTTTTCTTTTTCGAAAAACTAATTTTCAGGATTTTTTAAGTAAAGCATGATAAAATAATTATATATGAGAATTTTGATTGTTGAAGATGAACGAAAGATTGCGCGTGCGCTCGGGCGAGCTTTGAAAAACGAAAAATATGCAGTGGATATTTCGCACGATGGGACGGATGCTTACGCAATGACTGGAATGATTGATTATGATTTATTGATTTTAGACAGAATGATTCCGGGAGACTATGACGGTTTAGGTTTAACTAAAAAGCTCCGTGAAGAAGGGAAAACTGTACCAATTTTGCTTTTGACTGCATTGGGTGAAATTCGTGATAAAACTGAAGGATTAGATAGTGGTGCGGATGATTATTTAACGAAACCTTTTGCTTTAGATGAACTTCTAGCACGCGTTCGAGCTCTGCTTCGAAGGCCACAAACCCAAGCCGAAACTATTCTAAAAATCGCAGACTTATCGTTAGATTTAAACACGCACGAAGTTTTTCGAAATAATCAAAAAATTGAGCTTACAAATAAAGAATTTTCACTTTTGGAATATTTGGCAAGAAATGCTGGGCGACCAGTTTCAAAAGAGCAAATTATTGCGCATGTTTGGGATTATGATGCGGATATTTTGCCGAATAATATTGAAGTTTATATTAGTTATTTGCGCGAAAAACTCGATAAACCTTTCAAAAATAAACTAATTAAAACTGTTCGTGGCTTGGGGTATAAAATTGATGAAGAATAAAAAACATTTGAAATTTGGTGGCGATATTTTT
>USNP01000038.1 GCA_900556165.1 uncultured bacterium | reverse complement strand
CACGGTGCCGAATTATAAAAAACTCCTCCTAACCGGTGGAGTTTTTTCGTAGTTTGGGAATCTTGAAAATTAAAGGTTAGCTATGATATAATATAATATATGGAACAGGAGGAAAAAATAAAAACAACCAAAAAATTCGAAGAGCTTTTGCCGAGTGATTTCGTTCATCTTCATACGCACACATATCATTCATTGTTAGATGGATTAACGAAGATTGATGCACTAGTTGATAATGTTAAAGCTAGTGGTATGGAAGCGGTTGCAATAACTGATCATGGAACGATGTCTGGTGCGATTGAGTTTTTTAAAGAGGCGACTTCGAAAGGAGTTAAGCCTATTTTAGGGATTGAAGCTTATGTTGCAGCACGAACCCGATTCGATAGAGATCCGGCACATGATAAGCCTCGTTATCACTTAATTTTACTAGCTAAGAATCAGGTTGGTTGGCAGAATTTATGCTCGCTTACAACTAAGGCTTGGGTTGAGGGGCAATATTATAAGCCACGGATAGATCATGATATTATGGCAGAACATTCAGAGGGGGTTATCTGTTTGAGTGGTTGTGCTGGTTCGGAGATTTCAGAAGCAATTCGTGCAGGTGATTTCGAAAAGGCAAAAGAGCTTGCGGGCTGGTATAAGTCGGTTTATGGTGAAGATTTTTATTTGGAGCTTCAAGATCATGGTCATCCAGATTGCCCAAATCATTGGGAAGTTCAAAAAGAGATTAACGATGGTCTATTTAAGCTTCATGAAGAGCTGGATATCCCGATGGTTGTTACTTGTGATTCACACTATTTAACACATGAAAATCAAGATGCTCATGAGATTTTACTTTGTGTTGGTACGGGTTCGTATTTGAATGATGAGAAACGAATGAGTTTGAAAGAATTTGATCTTTTCGTGACTGATCCTAAAGATATTATTGAGCGTTGGGGAAAAATTGACCCAGAAATTATTTTAAATACAAAACGTGTTGCTGAAAAGGTTAATTTTGAGTTTGAATTTGGTAAGATTCTGATTCCAAAATTTCCGCTTCCAGATGGTGAAGATAGTGAAAAAGGTTTTTTGGATAAGTTGGTTTTTCGAGGTTTGGGCGAGCGATATGCTGAAATTACCGTTGAAGAAGTTAAGAATATGACAATTCCTGAGATTCGTGAAAAGATTTCGAAAGAAGTTTTGGATCGAGTTGATATGGAGCTTGGTGTTCTTGACGGGATGGGATATAATGGTTATTTTTTGATTGTTCAAGATTTCATTAACTGGGGTAAATCTCAGGGGATTGTTTTTGGTCCTGGACGAGGTTCTGCGGCTGGTTCAATTATTGCTTATGCTCTACATATCACAGATCTTGATCCGCTTGAATATGATCTGCTTTTCGAAAGGTTTTTGAATCCTGATCGTATCTCGATGCCAGATATTGATGTTGATATTCAAGATACTCGTCGAAATGAGGTGATTCAATATTGTACCGATAAATATGGAATGGATCGTGTTGCTAATATTGCAACTTTTGGTAAAATGATGGCAAAAAACGCCGTGCGTGACGTAGCGCGAGTTTTGGAGGTTCCATATTCTGAGGCAGATCGTTTGGCTAAATTAGTACCAGATCCAAACCAAGGACGACACACACCACTTCGAATTTCATTAGAAAACGATCAGGATTTGAAGCATGAGTATGAAACTAATCCGACTGCTAAAACGGTTTATGATTTTGCTATGCAACTTGAAGGGACTATTCGAAACCATGGTGTTCATGCTTGCGGGGTTGTGATTGCGCCAGATGATTTGGTAAAATACCTCCCACTTGAAATGGCACAAAAAGGTGTCGTTGCGACACAAGTTCCAATGGGGCAGGTTGAGGATCTTGGCCTTTTGAAAATGGACTTTTTAGGTCTAAAAAACCTTTCGATTATTTCTACCGCACAAAAAATTATTAAACGAACTTATGGTGTTGATGTTGATCTTTCAAAGCTTGGTTTGGATGACAAAAAGGCTTATGAATTATTAGCGCGCGGTGATTCGACTGGTGTTTTTCAGCTTGAATCTGCGGGTATGAAGCGGTATTTGCGAGAGCTTAAACCTTCAAAGTTTGAGGATATTATTGCTATGGTGGCACTTTATCGACCGGGGCCAATGAGTGAAATTCCAAAATTTATCGCTCGAAAACATGGCGAAGAACCTGTGACTTATTACGAAGATCATATGGAGAATGCACTCAAAAATACATATGGAATTTTGGTTTATCAGGAGCAATTCATGCAGATTTCGAAAGAGGTTTGCGGATTTACCGGAGGTCAGGCGGATACGCTTCGAAAGGCTGTAGGTAAGAAAAAAATCGACTTGATGAAGAAAATGAAGGGTGAATTTATTGAGGGGGCTGTTAAACATTCGAATGCAGATCGTGGAAAAGTTGAAGCTTTCTGGGATCATCTGGAAGAATTCGCTAACTATTGTTTTAATAAGTCGCACGCCGCGTGTTATGCTTTGATTGCATATTGGACGGCGTATATTAAGGCGCATTATCCAGATGCTTTTATGGCTGCTTTGATGACGGCGGACTCTGACGATACTGACCGTTTAGCGATTGAGATTGCAGAATGTCGTTCGATGGGGATTCAGGTTCTTGGGCCAGATGTAAATGAATCATTTAAAGATTTTGCTATCGTTCCACACGAGAAGAAAATTCGCTTTGGCCTTTTGGCAGTTAAGGCAGTTGGTTCTGGTGCTGTTGATGCAGTTTTAAATGCGCGAAAATCTGGTGGAAAATTTACTACAATTTTAGATTTTGCAAAACGCGTTAATGCTCGGCAATTTAATAAAAAAGCTTGGGATTCATTAATTATGACAGGGGCTTTTGATCAGTTTGGTACTCGTTCTGACTTACTATTTAATCTTGAACGCATTCAGGAGTATGGTTCGAAATCTCAAAAAGAGGCACTTTCTGGGCAAACTGATCTTTTTGGGTTTGCCGGTGCTGATGATATGCGGGTTGAATCTACTATTGAGCTCATGAATGCGCCAAAACAACATACAGATAAAGAGCGGCTAACTTGGGAACGTGAGCTTTTAGGGCTTTATGTTTCTGCGCACCCGTTGGATAAATATGTTAAATATTTTGAAGAGCAAACTCAGCCGCTTTCACAAGTTCAGCCAAATACCGATGGGCAAAAAGTTACGATTGGTGGAATTGTGATAGATGTGCGAACGATTCTTACAAAATCTGGCACAAAAATGGCATTTGTAAAAATGGAAGACAAAACTTCCGAAGGTGAAGTGATTATTTTCCCAAATCTTTTTTCGGAAATTAATGAAAAGTTGAAAATTGATACTGTTTTGAAGATTGAGGGAAAAATTTCTGCACGAGATCGGGAGGGAAATTTGAAATCTGATGCGCAAGTTATTGCAGAGACGGTTTCGATTATTACAGATGAAGAACTTGAAAGTTACGAATCTACTGGAAGGAGAGCTGAAGGTCTAAAGGCAAGAAAAGTTCCGCAAACAAAAACTGTTTCACAAAAAGTTTCGAATGGTCAAAAGCGTGCATTTTTGCAAAAAAATAATAGCTCTATAGTTTCAAATGAGCCCGAAAAGACCGTCTCAAAACCCACGATGTCTGCTGAAAATTATCAAGCAGAGAAGCTTCAGCGAGTTTTTGTACATATCAAAAATCCAAGCGATCATGAATCTCTTCTTTCGGTGAAGAGGATTTGTGGAAAGTTTCCTGGAATGAGCGAGATAATTTTAGTTCTGGGTGACACTGAAAAATCTGCAATTCGAATGCCGTTTAAGGTTGATTCTAATTCTGATCTTCCAAAAGAATTGGTCGGTTTGCTTGGTGAAGAATGTGTGGTTCTGAAAGATTAGTAAAATAAAATCTCCAGCGATTAACTGGAGATTTTTTTAGGTTTCGAAACTATTTTTTGAATGGATGAGCTAGCTTAAGCTCTGGATGAGCTTCTGCGATTCGCATCAATTCGTTATATTTGGCAACTCGATCTGTTCGAGAAAGCGAACCAGTCTTGATTTGTCCGCAACCCAAGCCAACAGCCAAGTGTGCAATTGTTACATCTTCAGTTTCGCCTGAGCGGTGACTCATTACTGTATTATAGCCGTTATTTTGAGCTAATTTTACAGCGTTGATAGTTTCCGTTAAAGATCCGATTTGATTTGGTTTAATTAAAATTGCATTTGCAACGCCCAAATCAATTGATTTTTGAAGAAGTTTTGAGTTTGTTACCATCAAGTCATCACCGACAAGTTGAATTTTTTTGCCAAGCTTTTCGGTTAAAACTTTCCATCCGTCCCAGTCGTTTTCGGCCAAGCCGTCTTCGATTGAAACAAATGGATATTTTGAAGTTAGATTTTCATAAAATTCAATCATTTCTTCACTTGAAAGAATTGCGTTATTTGCTTTTAGATCGTATTTTTCTTCTTTGTAGAATTCACTTGAAGCTGGGTCTGAGGCGAAAGCAATATCTTTACCAAGTTCGTATCCAGCATCTTGAATGGCCTGTGAAATTAATTGAAGTGGCTCTTCGTTTCCGTTTTGAACTTTTGGAGCATAACCACCTTCATCACCAACAGTTGTTGGGTAATTTTTTGATTTAAGAACTTTCGCAAGCGCGTGGAAAGTTTCAGCGCCCATTTGAACGGCTTCGAAAATAGTTTTCGCACCAACTGGCATGATCATATATTCTTGAATATCAGTTGCCCAACCAGCGTGAGCACCACCATTCATAACATTCATCATTGGAAGTGGGAGATTTGGAGTTGAGTTTGTTTTTTTGGCTATATATTGCCAAAGTTCAATGCCTTTTGCATTAGCTACGGCTTTTGCGACTGCAAGCGAAACTGCCAAAATTGCGTTTGCACCAAGATTTGATTTATTCTCTGTGCCGTCAAGTTCAAGCATGATTTGGTCAATTTCTTCTTGATTTTCAGCATTTTTTCCAGTCAAGGCTTCTTTAATTTGGTTGTTAACATATGAAACCGCTTTAGTTACAGCTTTTCCACCAAAAGCTGAATTGCTATCTCGAAGTTCAAGTGCTTCGCCTGACCCTGTTGAAGCTCCGCTTGGAACTGCTGCTCGACCAAGAGCTCCATTTTCTAAAATTACATCCGCTTCAACTGTTGGGTTGCCGCGAGAGTCTAAAATTTGTCGTCCTTTGATATCTTTAATTATATATTCCATAATTCCATTTTAGCACCATAAAAAATCTTTCGCAAGGTCTTTTTTTGAAAATATAATTTGCCAAGAATTGTTCGCTTATGTTATAATATAGTTGATATGAAGATTTCAAGAAGGAAAGAAAATTTACTAGTTTTCTTTAAAAATCTTGCAATGACGCTAACAGTTGTTGTTGTGGTTTCGGTTTTGGTGTTTTTAACTCAAGGTTGGCGGCTTGATGAAAAATTCGAAGTCGAGCAAACTGGTTTGGTACAGTTTAATTCTTCGATTTCAAACTCGATTGCGGAAATTGATAAAAAGCGGCTTCCAGAGGGAACTCCTACAAAAATTCTCGCAAAACCAGGAGTTCATAGATTTTCAATTTGGAAAGAAGGCTATCAAACTTGGTGGCGCCAAGCGAATGTTAAAGTTGGTGAAATTTTGTGGCTCAATTATGCGCGGTTAGTTCCAAAAAAAATAACAGAAAAAAGCTTTTTGAATATTTCGAATTTAAAAAATGCGCATATCTCACCAGATAAAAAGAAGGTTTTCGCGATTACTGAAGATGCTTCCGGCGAGGCTATTTTTTGGCTGATTGACATCTCTTCTTCTGAGCCAAAAATTTCGAAAGTCGATTTTAGCTCAAACATATTTGTGCGAAATTCAGAAAATGTAAATTTTGCGGGAAAAAGTAATTTTTATAAAACTACTGAAAATCTTAAGAT
>USNP01000037.1 GCA_900556165.1 uncultured bacterium | reverse complement strand
TCCTCAAATTCATTTTTAGTTATTTTATTACTTAAATAATACCATATTTTCACTTTTTTTTCAAATTTCGAAACCGTATTTTGTGGTTTTATTTTAAAATGTTATAATATTAAAATGGACAATCAACACAGAATTCCACTTGCAGAAAAAATGAGACCAACAAAACTCGACGAAGTAATTGGTCAATCCCACCTTATCGGAAAAAATGGAATTCTGCGAAAAATTATTGAAAATAAAGAACCGATTAGTTTGATTTTTTGGGGTCCAGCTGGAACCGGTAAAACTACCCTTTCAAGAATTTTAGCAACAGAAGTTAATGCTGATTTTATTGAAATTTCAGCAGTTACAAGTGGAAAAAAAGATATCGAAAAAGTCATCGAACATGCTCGACAAAACTGGAATCTTGGAATTCGAACGATTCTATTCGTTGATGAAATTCACCGCTTTAATAAATCTCAACAAGATGCTTTCTTGCCACATATCGAAAGTGGGCTAATTAACCTTATCGGAGCTACGACCGAAAATCCAAGTTTTGAGGTTATCGCACCACTACTTTCAAGAAGTCGAGTTTTATCTCTCCAACCGCTTAAAACTTCTGAAATTTCGAAAATCATCCAGAACACACTTGAAAAAACTTCACCAAAAACAAAAATTACCCCAGATGCACTTGAACTTCTTTCGAAAATTAGCAGCGGTGATGCCAGAATGGCGCTAAGCAATCTTGAATTGATTTTGAATTTCGAAAAAGATAAAATTACCACAGAAACTATCCAAAATTCGATCGAAAGTTCTGTATTATTTTATGATAAAAATAGCGATTCACATTATGATACAATCTCGGCTTTCATTAAGAGTATGCGCGGAAGCGACGCGGAAGCAGCCTGTTTTTACTTAGCGAAAATGCTCAAATCTGGCGAAGATCCAAAATTTATCGCTCGCCGAATGATAATTTTTGCATCCGAAGATATTGGGTTAGCTGGGAATGGTGCAATTACTCTTGCGAATTCCACTTTTGATGCAATCGAAAAAATTGGAATGCCTGAAGCTAAGTATGTTCTTTTTCACTGTGCAATAGCTCTTTCAAAAAGCAAAAAATCGCGTGAATCCACTGGAATCATGTATCAATCCTATGAATTGGTTGAAAAATTCCCAAATGCACAAGTTCCAATTCACCTTCGAAATTCAACCTCAAAAACCACCAAAGAACTCGGCTACACAGAAGGCTACGAGTGGAGAGCTGGGTTTAAGCATGAAAAAGGTTTTTTTCCCCAGGAAATATTGGATTTTCAAAAAAAGCAAAATCCAGATTTCGAAAAGCTCAAACAAGCAGAATGGTCTCACAAAATTGTCAAAAAACTCAAGAATTAGAATCTGGCATAATATTCTCAAGCCAAAGTTTAATTTCTTCAAGAATAAATTCTTCTTTCGAACTCAAATCTTGCCGAGCTACAATTTCTTGAAATTCTTGTATAAATTTCGGCATCATTTTTTGAATATTTTTCGCACGATATTCTTCCCAGATTTCTTTTTCTTGCGAACTCAAGCTCTTTGGAAAGCTCCGAGCTTTGTAGTGAAGAAGTAATTCACTCAATCTTTCATCGCTAAAGTCCGGATGAAAATCTGCTAATTCTCGAGCAGAAGAATTTCGAACAGTTTCAATTTTAATATCATCACTTCTCGAAACAAACCCTTCAAAAAGCCGAGCCTCGGGAGAAAGAGTGTCTTTACTATTTTTATCTTGAAAAACCTCACTCTTTTTTTCAAAAGCAGTTCGAAGATTTTCGGCAAAATGCGGATTTTTTCGCAAAATATCTAAATTTTTCTGAATTTCACCAAGATCAATTTTTAGGCGTTCTTTATTTTCATCATTTAAGACACCAACCGGTGCAACCGCTGGACATTTGTTATATTGTAGAATTTTTGCTGCAATTGGCTTAAAGTCTGCTTGTGAGCGAGTTTCGAAATCTGCCGTAATATTCTCTAAAATTTGTTCAGCGCTCCAATCAAGAAAATCTTTTGGGGAAAATCGCAAATCCCAAACGATTACATTTTTATTTTTAGCCGGCGCAATTGGGAATGCAATTGTAGTTTTTTCAAATTCAACACTAAATCGACCAGATGTATAGACAAATGGTTTAGGGCTTTCAAGATTTATCATTTTTTGAACTTCGTTTTTTGAACGCATTTTTAAAAGATAATTAAAAATCTGCGGCTGTTTCTCTTTTAATAATCGTGCCACATCTATCAATCCATCAACATCACTTAATGCATCGTGGGCATTCTCATGAGAAATCCCATTTTCTTTAGTTAAAAGTTCAAGCTTGTTTGAAGCAAATTTCTCACCAGTTTCTTTATTCTTAATAAACGGCCAATTAATACCTTCCGGACGAAGAGCGCGGATCATTCGCACAACATCTAACAAATCCCACCGATAACGACCATCCTTCCATTGCCAATCATATGGCGGATAAAAATTTCTCCACAAAAGGTGTTGAATATGCGCATCGTCAAATCGAACATTATTATATCCAATAATAACTGTATCTGGTGTGAAATATTCTTCAACAAGCATTTTTGCAAATTCAGCTTCAGTATAGCCTTCTTCAACTGTTTTTTGTGGGCTAATTTTTGTCACCATTAATGCACTTGGGCTTGGTAAAACATCATCATTCAATCTAACCAAAATATTAATAGGCTCACCGATTCGATTAAAATTTTCATCTGTTCGCTGCCCTGCAAATTGCATAATTCGGTCATTTTGCGGGCTAAATCCACTAGTCTCTAAATCATAAAAAAAGAAAGTCTTCATGTTTATATTTTACTCTAAAACTACGAAAATAACAAACATATTTGACTTTTTAATTAAAATATTATAGAATATAAATAGCTCCGAGATAATATCTCACTCATTCGCCAGAGGGTGGCGCGCACATTTATAGGAGAAGAATAAATGGCAACCATAATTAATTATAAGTCAATAAAACTAAGAGATATGGTTGATAAGGGTTATATGTCCTTACATGACGTAAGCTTAGCTGAAAAAGAAATCAATAGCATTGCAGAAGAATTAGTCAAATCACTTATGGATAGAGGGTATGACACCCTTGAAATAATTGATATTTTCTCAAATATCTTCGACAAGGACCAGGTGCGTAGATTTATAGGGTTTCATATAGGCATGAAAAAATTGGAATCCTTAGAAGAATCCGAAAAAAAATCCTAAAGGCTACCCATCATACATCCAGCACGACTAAGATCGTGCTTTTTTATTTATATTTTAATCTTCCCAATTCGAGTCGACTAGCTCAAATTGATTGCCCGAAATTGAAATTATGCTTGAATTTTCCGCACCCATTCGGCGGAGTTCATGCTCAATTCCCATTTTTCGCAAGATATCACGCAAGCGGTTTACGCCATGAATATTCATAAAATTTGTTCGGCGAGCAAATTTATCGATCTTTTCACCCGAAACTTTAAAAATATTTTCTTCTTCATTAAATTCAACCATCCAAGCCTTATTAATTTCATCTTGCGATAATGAAATTATAGCAATATCTTCCTCAGATTCATTTTCAACACTTTCTTCTTCGAATTTCCTGAATTCTTCAACCTCTTTTCGAAGTGCCCGCAAAACATCCTTAACCCCTAAATGAGCACTTGACGAAATCGCAAAAACCTGTACATCTCCTGCCTTTTCTTGAATTTTCGAAACCTGATATTTAATTATCTCTGAATCCATACCTTCCGTTTTTGTGAGTGCGATTATCTCTGGACGACCCAACAATTCTGGTTGATATTTTTTTAATTCTTCACGAATAATCTGATATTTTTCGCCCGGATTTTCCTCATAGACATCTATCAGATGAAGAAGTACACTCGTTCGCTCAACATGCCGAAGAAAAGCATCACCTAAGCCTTTTCCTTCACTTGCGCCCTCAATAAGCCCTGGAATATCGGCAATCAAGAGATTTGATCCATCAATTTCAGCTACACCAAGATTAGGAGTTAAAGTTGTAAAGGCATAATTCGCAATCTCCGGTCGTGCATTTGAAACAACGCTCAAAAAAGTAGATTTTCCAGCATTCGGAAAGCCAACCAAACCAACGTCAGCAAGTAATTTGAGCTCCAAATCGGCTTCGAAAGTTTCACCGTTTTCACCAAGTTCAGCAACGCGAGGAGTTTGTCGAATGGAAGATTTAAAGTGAGCATTTCCAAAACCACCATCGCCACCCCGCGCAACAACAGCTTCTTCACCGTCAAATTTTAAGTCAGCTAAAATTTCACCACTTCGTTTTACTAATGTTCCAACCGGAACTTTAACAATTAATGGATCGCCAGATTTTCCTGTTTTATTTCTTTTTGAACCACTTTCGCCATTTTTAGCTTTAAGCTCAGGCTTATATCGAAAATTCAAAAGTGTATTCAAATCTTTTGTTGCGCGAAAAATCACATCTCCACCACGACCGCCATCTCCACCATCTGGTCCACCCTTTTCGATATACAACTCACGCCGAAAACTAACCGCACCATTTCCTCCACGGCCAGCTTGGATAAAAATTTTAGCTGTATCTACAAACATATATGTCTATTATAACATATTTTTCAAAAAATATCCAGACTATTAAAAATGAGCACCCCTTGAAAAGATTGCTCATTTTTAATTTTAATGAATATAGTTCGATACACTGCTTGCAGGAACAGTTCTCGTTGTTACAACATTCAACCTTCCAGCATAGTTCATATCTGTTACAGTAATTGTTCCATCTGAATTTATAGATTCAACAATTGCAACATGTCCATATCCCCAGATATAAGAGTTTGCGTACGCATTCCACTGCGCAATTGCACCAACAGATGGAGTTTGATCAACTCTATATCCAGCTGCCCGAGCACTCACTGCCCAGGTTGAAGCATTACCCCAGAAACTTCCAATATCTGGACGACGGTTATAGACATACCAAGTACAGTTTCCCCAGGCATAAGCATTTCCAGCCTTCACATTATAGTTTGAAGAAAGTGAAACGGTAACGTTAGACTGACCTACCGGCCTTGATGATGAAGTAATGGAAGGAATTCTTAATTTAGGATTATAATCTGGTCGATCCTCCTCTGGTAAAATACCACCAGGAAGGACTAATTCAGTCCCCTCTTTTAACCCTTCACCATCTTTCAACTTATTATATGAGACTACCCGTTCTAAACTTGCCTGATATTTTTCTACGATAGATTTAAGACTATCTCCAGATTTTACAGTATACACAATCCCATCAACCGGCAATATTCGTAACTCTTTTCCAGCACTAACACTATCACCCTTCAATTTATTAACCCATTTGATAGTTTGTGCAGTAATTCCATACTTATCAGCAATTGATTGAATCAACTCTTCTGATTGTGTAGTATATTTAACAATTTCTCGTTTTTCAGACAATACTTCAAGCACCTTGGGTTTTTCGATAGTCGTATTAACTTGTGGTGAATCTTGTAGGATCGCAGTTGATGTTGAAAGACTTGCTGCAGATGGAGCAATCGCTAAATCTGCAGACTCTGCAAGATTTGCTATAACGCCAGATTCGGTAACTTTATCTGCAACCGAGTAATTTGAATTTAAATCACTGTTTTTTGAACTCTCTGAAACTTTTGACTCAATCTGATTATTCAATTCGACCGTTCGACTCGATTCAGATTGACCTCCACCAAAAACAGCAATCATAATAACAACTATAAATATAGAAGAATATACAACTGTTGATTTTTGGCTTAGAATATTAATAATTTTCGAAATATTAGAATCAGAATTTAACCGTTCTCGATCCTGAATTATTTCTATTTTAGAAGTTGAAACTCCCACTTTTTTGCTACAAATAATTTTTCTCCCGCAAGCACATTACTGTGATGCACTAC
>USNP01000036.1 GCA_900556165.1 uncultured bacterium | reverse complement strand
CGTCTAAAATAAAAAAGCTTGAATCCAATCACAAGAACGAAATTGAACGCATTAAATCTGCTCATAACAATGCTTTGATTGAAAAACAGTCAGACATTAATAATTTAAATACTGATATTTTAATTCTAAAAAATGAAAAATCAAGTTTAAATAGACAACTTCAGGAAGCCAAAAAGATAACTCAAAAAAATGATACTTCAGAAATCCAATCTAAATACGACGATCTTTTAGAGGATTTTCAAACACTTTCCCGCGAAAAAGAAAGACTCGAAAAAGAAATTGGAGAGATTAAACATGAACGATCTAATCTTTCGGAATCTAACAATCAAAAGGATAAAGATATCGAATTTCTTCAGAATCAAGTTAATTCACTTGAAAAAGATTTGTCGGATCCTTCAGTTCTTCTTGAAAATTATGTCTTAATTGTTCAAAAAAATGCCGAAAATAATGCTATTTCTGCAGTAAAAAATTTTATTGAACAACAGAAAAGAAATGATTCAGATAAATTTGCAGGTTTTACGCAGGAATTTAATGATAGATTCGCACAGATGAACGAAAAATTTGATGAATTGGAAAAAATATTAAAATCCACTCCAGAAGAAGATGATTTTAAAGATTTAGATCCAGATTTTTCTGAAGAAGATTTGGCAATTATGAAAAACTTGAGTATTTTGCTCGTTCAAAATGCGGACTATAAAAATAATAGTCAAGGTCAAGAAAAACTGTTAAGCTGTTTTAGTAAAGATTCCGAATTATACACTGAAACTCGAAAAGTTTCCCAAACGAGAAATGTGCTAGAAAATTCAGTTTTGGGAAATAGGTTTGATTACATTGTGATTCATTTAGATAGAATTAGTCATGCTTCAACCGAAGGAATTCCACTCTATCAAGACCCAAGAATAATTACTATTCGAAGAGGTCAAGAAAATCCTTTGCTAATAAAATATAGTATTCTTGAACGATTCAAAAAACAGAGTCAATTAGTACAGGTCTAACATAGAAAGCTCCTTATGGGGCTTTTTCTTTTCAAAAAAATAAAAAACGCCAGCTTTTCGCCAGCGTTTAAAAAATACTTACATTTTAAAATTAAATTGTCGAATCATTCATATGTTTAACACGCGCCGAGATTTCTTTATGGCGCCCTTTTACCATTGGTCTTGCCTGTGGATTACCCAAATAACCGCATGTTCTTTTCACGACATCGCAAGTTTTTGGATTGGTATTTCCGCAGTTTGGGCATTTAAAGCCTTTTGCTGTTGGCTGAAAATCACCTTCGAAACCACATTCGAAACATTTATCAATCGGTGTGTTCGTTCCAAGATATCCAACCCGATCATAGGCATAATCCCAAACAGCTTCGAGAGCTTTTGGATTTTGCTGTAAAACTGGATATTCGCAATAATGAATAAATCCACCAGTCGCGCCAGCTTTTACGAAATCTTTTTCAAAATCCAACTTTTCGAAAGGTGTTGGATTTTTTCGGACATCATAGTGAAAAGAGTTTGTGTAATAACCCTTATCTGTGATATCTACAATCGAGCCAAATTTCTCCATATCCATACGACAGAATCGATCAGTCAAACTTTCGCTCGGTGTTGAATAAACACTAAAATGATAGCCAAATTCTTCAGACCAATCTTCGCAAAGATTTTTCATTTTTCGAATCACTGAAAGCGCGAATTCCTTCGCCTCTGGATTTTCTTCCCATTCAGCACCATAAAAAACTTTTCCAACTTCATAAAGCCCAATATAACCAAATGAAACTGTTGCTCTTCGATTTTTAAATACTTCATCAACGGAATCAGTAGGTTTCAAACGCTCACCAAAAGCACCATATTGATACAAAATCGGCGCATTCGTCGGACTTGCCTCTTTCGTGCGATTAATTCGATAAACCAGCGCATCTTTTACAATTTGAGTGCGTTCATCAAAAATCCGCCAGAATTTTTCGAAATCACCATCAGATTCGATTGCGATTCTTGGCAAATTCAGCGTTACAACCCCAAGATTCATCCGCCCAGAATTAACTTCTTCGCCTTTCGAATTTTTCCATCCCTGCAAGAACGAACGACATCCCATTGGAACTTTAAACGAACCGGTAAGCTCCACAATCTTATCATAAGATAGAATATCCGGATACATTCGCTTGGTTGCACACTCTAAAGCTAATTGTTTAATGTCATAATTTGGGTCTTCACTATAAAGATTCACACCACGTTTGAGTGTAAAAACAAGTTTCGGAAAAATCGCTGTGCGTTGCTCAACTCCAAGCCCACGAATGCGAATTTTCAAGATTGCTTTTTGAATTTCACGCTCAAGCTCAGTTTGCCCAAGCCCAAAACCAAAAGTTACGAAAGGAGTTT
The DNA here is from genome assembly GCA_900556165.1 of uncultured bacterium. Lineage (GTDB taxonomy): Bacteria > Patescibacteriota > Saccharimonadia > Saccharimonadales > Saccharimonadaceae > Nanogingivalis. Next base: position 3,663 of record USNP01000036.1, on the reverse strand, counting down.
GCCCGTTTGATGTAAAAAGCGTATTAACTTCATACTCCAAAGATTGCATCGCATCGTAGATGTCTTTACGCGTTTTTTTCCGAGCGTAATCTTCCCATTTGCTACTGTCTTCGATCCATTCTTCAGCATCTTTCAGGTGTTTTTTATAGTTAAGCTTTGCGTAAGGAGCAAGGATCTCGTCAATTCGATCAGCCGAACAACCACCATACTGACAAGATGCAACATTCGCGATAATCTGAGCAATTTGAGCTGCTGCTGTTTGAATTGATTTCGGACTCTCGATATCAGCATTACCCATTCGAAAACCGTTCTTAAGCATCCCCTTAAAGTCAATCAAACAGCAATTAGTCATTGGTTCATAAGGGCTGTAGTCCAAATCATGAAAGTGAATTTCACCCTTTTGATGAGCATTGGAAACATGCAACGGAAGCATCCTTAACCCAATTGCTTTTCCCGTAACACCAGCAGTCAAATCTCGGCGAGTATTAAACGCATCGCTATCCTTGTTTGCGTTTTCATTCACTGTCGAAGGTTCTTTAGAGATCAACCGACCAATCGTTTCATCAATCGATTTTGCACCTTCACGTTCACGTTCACGTTCCTTCCGATATTCCTTGAAATGCCGATAGGTTTCGTTTTCACTAGTTTCATAAAGCACTTTTTCAACCACATCTTGAATATCTTCAACAGTAAAGATTTTTTCGCCTTCCTTAACGCGCTTTCGAAATTCCTCGAGCACTAAACCACCGATTTTCAATGATTTCATAATCGGCTCAGACGAATCGCCCCCAGAAAATGTTGATCGAAAAGCTTTTTCAATCGCATTATAAATCCGCTCAACATCAAAGAGAACCTCTCTACCATCTCGCTTCAAGACTTTTACATCTTCAAAACTAATTTTCTGCAACTCCTTATCACTAAATAGTTCTAATTGTTTCATTTTTTTCACCCCGTATTTTCTATAAAATTGCAAGTATTTTTAAAGTTCTTCGTATATTCGACTTTTTTATTATAGTGCTTTTGTTTATAAAAATCAAGCAAAAACGCTACATTTAGCGTGTAATATTTACAACAAAATTAAACCACCTCTTTCGAGATGGCTATTCAGCGTCTTATTTTTTCGAACTTTGACAAAACGCTGTTAAGATTAAAATATACAAAAAACTAAAAATTATTTCGACAAAAAATGATGTAGATATTTTCTGCAAAACAAGATTTGGAAAATCTGTAAAAATTATTTGTGAAGAAATAATAGCAACAAAGAAAATTGCTAAATCTTGTTTGAATTTTACCTCACCCGAAATTTTATTTAGCAAAATCACCGAAATAATTATTTCGAAAATTAGTTTCGAAAACGAAAGAATAAATCTAAACTCTGCCAATTCTTCACCAACGATATCTAAAAAAGAAAAAAATACAACTTCTTGGTTTGCAAGCTGTTTGATTATTAATAAAATCGAGCTTAAAACAATAACCGAAGAAAGAAAAATCATCATTTTTCTATTGATTTTTTCTTTTCCAATACTTCTTGCTAGCATTATTATCGTACAAATTAGAATTACAATAATTTTTTGTATCAATGTACTCACCTCCTAAAAGCGATAACTACATTATATAACTTTATATCTAAAAAGTCAAATAAAAAACCGCTCCAAAGAGCGATTTTCGAAAGTATTACATTTTAATTTCTGCATCAACACCAGCTGGAAGGCTGAGGTTTTGCAAAGAATCGATTGTTTTTGGTGTAGCGTTACTGATATCGATTAAACGTTTATGAACGCGCATTTCATAAGCTTCACCACCCATTTTGTAAACGTGTGGGCTTTTTACAACCGTGAAAGTGGTTCGTCGTGTTGGTAGAGGTACTGGTCCTGCAACTGTTGCACCAGTTCGAATTGCTGTGTCAACAATTTGTTTTGCGCTTTGGTCAATAACTTTGTGATCGTATGCTTTTAGGCGAATACGAATCGCTAGGCCTTGTTCTGCCATTTTTTCTCCTTATTTTGCGTTTGTAACTTCTTTCAAAATTTTAAGATAACTTTGAACGAATTCTCAAACAATTTTATATTACTAAAATATTCTAACACATAACCTATTTTTTTTCAAGACAAAATTAAAACTCCCGCAAAAAACGAGAGTTTTGAAAAGGTGGTTTTATCTATTTAATTACTTCTTGAGTCTTAGCGTAGTTAGCTTCAACTGCTTCTTTCTCTGATTTCCACCAGTCTTGGTTATCCGTGTACCACTTAATAGTTTCCTTAAGACCATCTTCAAAATTAGTGAATTCAGGTTTCCAGCCCAATTCGTCACGGAGCTTACTTGCGTCAATAGCATAACGCAAGTCGTGTCCTGCACGATCTGTCACATGGTCATAAGCATCAGCTGGTTGTCCCATTTCCTTGAGAATAAGCTCTAACACTTCCTTATTATTCTTCTCACCGTCAGCACCGATCAAGTAAGTTTCACCGATTTGTCCCTTGGTTAGAATCGTCCAAACACCTGATGAATGGTCATTAGTATGAATCCAGTCACGAACGTTTTTACCTTCGCCATAAAGTTTTGGCTTGATACCACTCAGGATATTAGTAATTTGGCGTGGAATAAACTTCTCGATGTGCTGGTAAGGACCATAATTGTTTGAGCAGTTAGAAATAGTCGCTTTAACACCAAATGAGCGCACCCAAGCTTTAACGATCAAGTCTGAAGCTGCCTTGGTTGATGAGTAAGGTGAGCTTGGATTGTACTTGGTTTCAGCCGTAAATTTCTCACCCGGGCCTTCCCCATGACCTGGCAAATCTTCACGCAGAGGAAGATCTCCATAGACTTCATCAGTCGACACATGGTGGAAACGAATGTCGTATTTACGTGCTGCTTCCAAGAGTGTGTAAGTTCCGATGAAGTTGGTGTGGATAAATGGACTCGGGTCATTGAGCGAGTTATCATTGTGGCTTTCTGCCGCATAGTGAACGATAGCATCAGCTTCAGCTGCCAATTTATCCACCACTTCTACATCCGCAATATCACCAACAATTAACTCCACACGGTCGCCAAGAATTTCTTCAATATTAGCACGATTTCCCGCGTAAGTTAACTTATCCAGAACAGTGATATGGACCTCTGGAAAATTATTATAAACATAGTGCACAAAATTGGAACCGATAAAACCAGCCCCTCCCGTAACAATTATACTTTTATATAAACTCATCTATTTTCCTCCTTAGTAAAAAGTCTAAAAGCATAGCAAAAAGTATTTTTAAACCTCCTTTTTTAAAGTACTATATAACAATAATATCACATTTTATAAAAAAGTCAATATAAAAAGCGCCCTCTTTGAGCGCATTTTATTAACCTTTTCGTGGTTTAACTTCGTTTCGACCAAGAGATTTTTTAGTCTCTGTAAAAACTTCATGTTTTCTTGTCTTCGGATTGTATTTTCGCAAAGAAAGTTTTTCAGGTGTGTTCTGCGTATTTTTGCGAGTATAGTAAATTCGGTCGCCAGTAATTTCGCTTACAAGACCGATAATCTTTCGTTTCGTATTCTTTTTAGCCATAATCTCTCTTAAATTTATTATTTACGTTCTGTTATATTTTATCATAGGATTTAATAAAAAGCAAGACTTTTAATTATCAATATTGACTTATCCGAATAAATATGTTATAATT
>USNP01000035.1 GCA_900556165.1 uncultured bacterium | reverse complement strand
ATATAAATAAATTATACCACACTTTTTTGATTTTGTGAATACTATTTTTTAATAAATTTAAAAATTCCATACAGCGGCTTGTGGTTTATCGAATCTTGATAAACTTCTTCTTTTACCAATTCATAACCTTCGATTTCAACTTTTTTAGTTTTCACATTTTCGTCATTTTTGACCAATTCTTCAACCACAAACAATTCCTCACCTGTAAAACCTTTCTCAATTTTTGGTGTATAATCCGCTCGAATCATATCACCTGAATGATAAATTGGTGGCTCGCCATAAAACCAAATCTTACTTTCATTGTTTGAATACTGTGCGGCTGAATAATACAAAAACCCAATCACCGCAATTTGCGCATTTTTATCCTCTCTTCGAATCATTTCGACAGCTTGACGAATTTCGGTTATTTTTCCGTCATTTTTCGAAACACCGTGCTTCAAATTTACCTGAAAAACCCCAAAAATATGAGAGAAAACTATCATCATAACAAGCAAAATTGCAACTATTTTTTTCTTCTTAAGGATTTCAAAAAACGCCAACGCCAAGAAAATCGAAATAAAAACCTCAGCCATCAACAAATAACGGTCAACAAAAATTGAGCTAAGCGGCGGCAGACTCGCAAGATATAAAATCGTGATTGGCATAATCGAAACTGCAAAAACTAGCCAAAAACTCTTTTCAAAATCAGCTTTTTTGAACTTTTCGAAAACAAAAATCGCCAAAACCACTAAAATAAAAAACAGAGCAATCGAAAGCCAACCATTCGTTTCATTCGCATTCAAAAACAAGAAAAAGTTTGAAATCATATTCGGAATGGTCGAAAAATCTAGCGCTGGAATCCAAAATTTCTCTTTAACATAAGCAGCCTGTGCAAAGAAAATTGGAATCCACGGCAAATATGCCAGCCCAATCACAATGTGCGAGATCAGCCAGTTTTCACCAAAAAATTCACGGATTTTCTCCCTCAGACCGACTGGTTTTCGAAAACGCAAGAAACTCAAAAAACTACACTTTTTTTGCTGACTTTTCCATACGACAATCGCGCGAAAAATCCACAACGAAAGCGGAATCAACGCTGAAAGATATTGCGTATAAATACCAAACAAAACCGCCAAAATATACATGATTCGCCAGCGCTTTTGCAATTTTAGCGAGTTTTTAGCAATCCATGTTTCATAAAACGCCCAAACCGCCATAACACCCAAAAATGCCACCATCGTATACATTCGCGCCTCTTGTGAATATCGAATTAACATCGGAGAAATTGCTAAAAATCCGGCTGCGGCCAGTGCAATTTTCTTACCAAAAACTCGCCGAGTAAAAAAATACGCCACGAGCAAAGTTATAACACCAAAAAATACCGAAAGGCTTCGAAGCGCAAAATCGCTCGTGCCAAAAACCCCACTCCAAAGTTTCAGCACAAAATAATACATAGGCGGATGAACGTCAACAGATGTATAATGCCAAATCTCACCAAAATTAAAGCGAATAATATATGCTGAAAATGCCTCATCAAACCAGATAGAAGCCTTACTCAAAGTACTCAGCGAAAGCGTCAAAAACCCCGCTACAATCACCAGCAAACTAAAATTTTCAAAATGTTTTTTTATCATAATATTTACCAATATTTTACCACACTAAATATCGCTTGGCAAAGGAAAAGTGCGCGCAAAATCCGCAACTTCACGTTTGATTTCAGCAAGCTTTTCAGGATTTTCACGATTTTCGATTGCAAGCTTCATCCATTCGGCAATTTTCGACATTTCAGATTCTTTCATTCCACGAGAAGTGATCGCTGGCGTTCCAAGGCGAATTCCACTCGGCGCAAACATCGATAAAGTGTCATTCGGGATTGAATTTGCATTCAAAGTTAAACCTATCGCATCCATTGCGCGCTCAGCAACTTTTCCATCAATTCCAAAGCTTGAATAAACATCCGCCAAAATTAGATGATTTTTCGTTCCATTAGTCACTAGTTTAAATCCTCTTTTCGAAAGCTCATCCGCCAAAACTCGCGCATTTTTCACAACCTGCTCAGCATAATTTTTGAATTCTGGTTGAAGTGCTTCATAGAATGAAACCGCCTTTGCCGCAATCGAATGCATTTGTGGCCCACCTTGCGTTCCCGGAAAAACCGATCGATCGATCAAAGTCGGTAGATTTTCGAGCGTTTTATCTGGCTTTTTGAGCGGATTTCCAACTTTTCCTTTAGAAAGAATTATCCCACCACGAGGCCCGCGCAAAGTCTTGTGTGTTGTTGTTGTTATTACATGAAAACCGTAATCAAACGGATTTTTCGAAACTCCACCAGCGATCAAACCTGCAATATGTGCAACATCCGCCATCAACATTGCATTGTGTTTTTTACCGATTTCTGCAATTTTTGCATAATCAATCTCACCAGGATACGCCGAAAAGCCCGCAAGGATAATTTTTGGTTTGTGCTTTTCAGCCAATTCTTCAATCTGAGCATAATTAATCTCGCCATTTTTATCCAAACCATAGCGAATAAAATTATAAATCTTACCACTTCGTGTTACTGGTGAACCATGCGTCAAATGTCCACCTTGCGCCAAGTCCATCCCAAGAACAGTATCACCAACTTCAAGCCAAGCATTATAAACTGCCTCGTTTGCATTAGCACCACTATGTGGCTGAACATTCGCGTGATCAGCACCAAAAAGCTCCTTGGCACGCTCGATCGCCAAAGTCTCTATCGCATCTGTATTTTCTTGTCCACCATAATATCTTTTACCCGGATAACCCTCGGAATATTTATTTGTTAAAACCGAGCCTAATGCCGCCAAAACTTCGCGCGAAACATAATTCTCACTTGGAATCAACTCTAAACCTTCGCGCTGTCGATTTTCTTCATTCTCAATTACGTCAAAAATCTTCTCATCAAACATAAAACCTCCTTAAAGCTTTTCAAAAAGTGCAATTCTCTTTTATATATTATACCATAAAATCCAAAATTCACCTAATCAAGATTTTTTGAAATAACTCTTGCGCTTATTATATCATAAATGGTATAATAATTTTATGAAAGAAGAACAAGCCTATCTAGAGAAGATTGGAAAATTAATCCAAGAATCTCGCCTACATCAAAACTTAACCCAATCCGAACTTGCCGAAAAAGTTGGAACTTCGCAAAGTGCAATCAATCGCATTGAAAGTGGTAAACAAAATATCACTCTCGAAATGCTCACACGAATTTCAGAAGAACTTTCGAGCGAAATTATATCTGTAAATTCAAACAAAAAAACCAATTTTCGCGTATATGGCGGACGCGAACTTTCTGGCTCTATTGAGGTTAAAACTTCAAAAAATGCCGCTGTCGCACTACTCTGCGCATCACTTTTAAACAAAGGAAAAACCACTCTTCGCCATGTTGCTCGGATTGAAGAAGTTAATCGAATTATTGAAGTTTTAAATTCAATTGGTGTCAAAACAAAATGGCTAAATCAAGAAAACGATCTCGAAATTATACCACCAAAAGAATTATCTTTTGAAAATATGAATATCGAATCCGCCAAACGAACGCGCAGTATCTTGATGTTTTTAGGACCGCTTTTACACCAATATTCAAATTTCGAAATCCCCTTTTCAGGCGGATGTAATCTCGGAACGAGAACGGTTGAACCTCATCTTTCAGGCTTAAAACACTTTGGCGCAAACATTATCGCAAAAACTGATTTTTACGAAATTTCAAACAATCCACAAAAAGTTTCGAAGCCAATTCTTCTAACCGAACGCGGAGATACCACGACCGAAAACATCGTTATGGCAGCAGCGCTTTCCGGCCAAAAAATCACGATCCGAAACGCCAGCCCAAATTATATGGTGCAAGATTTATGCTTCTTTCTTGAAAAGCTGGGCATTAAAATTGAAGGGATCGGCACAACAACACTAAAAATTCACGGCTTGAAAGAGATTGAACAAGATGTCGAATATTTCGTCAGCGAAGATCCAATCGAATCACTAACTTTTGTAGCGGTGGCTTTGGTTACAAATTCAGAAATTACAATCAAACGCGCACCGATTGAATTCAACGAGCTTGAACTCGCAACCCTTGAACAAATGGGTGCAAATTTTGAAATCAGCCCAGAATATCTTTCGAAAAATAAAAAAACGCGACTTGTGGATATTACAGTTAAAAAATCAAAACTTCATGCCGCAAAAGATAAAATCCACGCTTTACCATTCCCAGGAATTAATATGGATAATCTGCCATTTCTTGGATTGATCGCGACCATGGCAGAAGGCCGAACATTAATCCACGATTGGAGCTACGAAAACCGTGCGATTTACTTTACCGAGCTTTCAAAATTGAACGCTAAAATTGAATTAGTCGACCCACACCGCGTTTATATTTCTGGCCCAACGAAATGGAAATCGGCTGATGTTATCGCACCAAGTGCACTCAGGCCAAGTGTGGTGGTTTTAATCGCAATGCTTGCCGCGCCAGGAATTTCCACTTTACGAGATGTTTACAATATCAATCGCGGTTATGAAGATTTTGCAGAAAGATTAAATTCACTCGGCGCAAAGATTGAAACTTTGTTTTCATAATTAAAAAGACTCCCGAAAATCGGGAGTTATTTTTAGTGGATGCCTTTGTGTGATTCACGATATTTTATCGCATTCACAAGAATAGAGTTTGCAGCAGGAAAATCAAATGTTGCTTTATCTTCAAGTTCTTTAACAAGAAAATAGATAAATTTTAAGTTAAACTTAACACAAGAAATCCCGCTCGGTTTTTCACCGTTTAAAATTTCAAAGATTGTTTTTAGTTCAATATCAACATCAGAACTTTCCGTTCCACAATCTTCTCTAATCAGAGTTTCAGCAGCATGAATTAATGAAAACCTAATAGCGTCAAGTAATTTAACACTACTGCGTGAAAAAACATTTCCACAAAACGATGGGTTATGAGCAATAAACTCATGTAAAGTATTTTTAAAGCTATCAAGCATCTCTTTCGAATTATTAATTTCTGTAAGGTTCAATTTAACCATTTTTATTCCTCCTTGGTAAAAATATACTAATATTATATCATACTTTTAAATTTTAGTCAAATAAAAAAGAGCTCCTTGCTCAAATTTCACTTGGGGCGAATGATGGGGTTCGAACCCACGGCCTCCGGTGCCACAAACCAGCGCTCTAACCAGCTGAGCTACATCCGCCACAACTCTACTTATTTTACCACACAAAAAATCAAAAATCAAGCGTTAAAATTTTGGTCGAATCGATGGTTGAAAGCTTCGAACAACGCCCTGTGCTTGGCTTCCTACACCAGAATGAAAGCCTGCCATTCCAGATTGACTAACATTATTATATTTTTCACCCATTCGTATTTTTGTTTCGCGATCAATCCTATTGTTTGAAAGCGCATTTTTTTGCCGATTTGAATTAGACTGAAAACGCTCCATATTCTCTTCTCTTTTTGCTCGTATTCGATCAAGTGATGAAATTGAATCTTCCATCTTTGTTTTTTGCGCCATTCTTAATTGACCGAGCTGCGAATCTTGATACGAACGAACTTTAGAATTTCGATAATCAATACTTTGCCGTTGCGAAAAACTCTGTACGCTCGCTGCACCGATACTACCACCAGATTGAGCTTTTGCGTATCCACTTGAATGCGCAACTTCTTCCAAATTTGATTTTACAACATAATCATTCAATTTCATATTACTATATTACCATAAACGGAATATTTTTTCAAAAAAGTCTTGCTTTTATAAAAATTATTTGCTATAATGACTTTATGCGGGCGTCGTATAACGGCTAATATACCTGCCTTCCAAGCAAGTGATGAGAGTTCGATTCTCTCCGCCCGCACCATTTGATCTTTTTTGTTTTAGCACAAGCCTCCATCCGTGGAGGTTTTTGCTTTTCAAAAAATAAACATATAGACTTTTTTCAAAAAAACTGATATAATTGTTTCAGGTACGCCCCCGTAGCTCAGTGGATTAGAGTAAGAGGTTTCTACCCTCCTGGCCGTAGGTTCGAGTCCTACCGGGGGTACCAAATTTAATC
>USNP01000034.1 GCA_900556165.1 uncultured bacterium | reverse complement strand
TAATAAAAGGTAGAAAGTTAGTAAAGATAGTAATAATGAAAGAAAAAATATTTTTGGCTTCACTATTATTTCTAAAGTATCAAACAATCTTTCGAAGGTTTTTAGATGAAAGATTGTTTTAATAATTTTATTCCATATGTTTGAGTCTTTATGAATAAAATCTAAAATTTTAGAGTAGTTTGTGCTGTTTTTCATTGTAACTCCTTCAAATGTCGACTAAAAAATGATATTTCCTTGTATAATAAGTTTATACGAACTATCATTACTATTGAAACAATAAATAGAACAATAATGAAAAATAGGTTATATGAACTATCTATAGTTAAAATTGATATAATGTCATTAAAGAATTGTGTTGTGGGGCATTTAATCTTATTTGATAAATTATTTCCAAAAAATAATTTTATGTCGCATGTAGAGAATTTATTTTTTTGACTAACTATAGGAAATTTATTTTTCATTTTTAACGCAAAGATTTTACTTTTAGAACTTGCAGGGTCTATTTGTTCAGTATTCCAGTAAATAGATTTACCTTTAATTTTATAATCTCCGCCATCGAGTAGATCTGCATACTTTAAGGCGTCTGTTAGATCTATTTCAAAATTCGAAAATTGAACCAAGTTAGAATTATTTCGGACTGTTAAAGTATATGAAATAACGTCATTTTGTTCAAGAATGTGTTTTGCTGTAGATTTAACATTGTAGAGTAGATTTGGATTTGTTGTTGTGTTTTTTACTATAATTATCTTTTCGAAAGAGTTGTTTTTAGGTAATATTAATGATAAGAATATTGTAAAAAATACAAAAATAATAGTAAAAAAGCTAAAAGTCCACCAACGTAAATCTTTCTGGAGTTTTTTCTTATAATCATCAACTTTTGAACCCATTGAAGGGCTGCGATAATAGCTTAAAATAATATCTTTAAACATAAACCCACCTTACTTATGATTATATTTTAGCACATTTTTTGGTAAAAAATAAGCTTTATTTGAATTTTTTAAAAAAATACGGTATAATACAGATATAATTTATTTATGGAAATTCTGAATGAGAGGTAAGAATGTCTAAACAAAAAGAGAATAATTATGATGGATCGCAGATTCAAGTTCTTGAAGGGCTTGAGCCTGTTCGAAAACGTCCTGGAATGTATATCGGCTCAACCGGATATGAGGGTGTTCATCACCTAATTAAAGAGATTGCTGATAACTCTATAGATGAAGCTATTGCTGGATATGGCACAAAAGTTATTGTGCGAATTTTAGAAGATGGTGGAATAAATATTACTGATGATGGTCGAGGTATTCCTGTTGATATTCATCCAAAAACCGGAAAAAGTACACTTGAAACTGTCTTGACTGTTCTTCACGCTGGTGGAAAATTCGGTGGCGGCGGATATAAAGTTTCTTCTGGTTTACATGGTGTTGGTTCAAGCGTAGTTAATGCGCTTTCAACAAAAATGATCGCCGAAGTTGTTAAAAAAGGCCAGCTGTATCGAATTGAGTTTGAGCGTGGAGTACCAACAACTGAGCTTAAAAAACTTGGTAAAACTGACCGCGAAGATGGAACAAGTATTACGTTCTATCCAGATCCAACAATTTTCAAAGAAACAGTTACGTTTGACTATAAATGGGTTGTAAATTATCTGCGTCATCAATCTTATCTTACAAAAGGTGTTTATACACAAGTTGATGACGAACGAACCGGTGAGCGTCAGGCTTTCTATTTTGAAGGTGGAATTCAAAGTTACGTAAAAAGTTTAAATGTTGGAAAGGAAGTTCTTTCTGATCAGCCTTTTTATATTGAAAAGCAGGTTGAAGACTCTATGGTGGAGGTCGCAATTCAATATAATGACAGCTACAATGAGAATGTTCGCGCTTTTGCAAATAATGTGATCAACCCAGATGGTGGAACTCACGTTGTTGGTTTTCGAAGCTCTTTAACTCAAACAATAAATGAATATGCTCGAAAAAATAACTTGCTCAAAGAAAAAGAAGAAAATCTTTCAGGTGATGATATTCGTGAAGGTTTGACTGCGATTATTTTAGTCAAGCTTCCTGATCCGCAATTTGAAGGTCAGACTAAAAATAAATTAGGAAATCCAGAAGTTCGCCGATATGTTCAACAAGTAATGAATGAATATTTTGGTTATTATCTTGACGAGAATCCAGCAGTTGCAAAAAAGATTGTTAATAAAGCACTTCTTGCGGCTCGAGCACGAAAAGCTGCGCGTGCTGCACGTGAAAATGTGATTCGAAAAGGTGTTCTTGATGGCTTAAATTTACCTGGAAAACTCGCAGATTGTTCTTCGAAAAAACCGGAAGAGTGTGAACTTTATATCGTTGAGGGAGATTCAGCTGGTGGTTCTGCGAAGAACGGACGTGATGCTCGAACGCAAGCAATTTTGCCTCTTCGTGGTAAAGTTTTAAATACGGAACGTGCTCGACTTGATAAAATGCTGGCTAATAATGAAATTGTTTCACTTATTAAAGGTATGGGTGTTGGAATTGGTGAGCAATTCGACATTTCAGGATTGCGCTATCATAGAATTATTATTATGACCGATGCCGATGTTGACGGAAGTCACATTGCAACTCTTTTGATGACATTCTTTTTCCGATATATGCGTGAAGTTGTCGAAGGTGGACATATCTATTTAGCGAAACCTCCGCTTTTCCTATTGAAAGGTGCGGGAAATAAACATTATTATGTTTATAGTGATGAAGAGCGTGATGCAAAAATTAAAGAACTCATTGAAGAGCGAAGGGCACGCGGAACTCAAATTAATCCAGAGGATAGTGAAGTTAAGCAGGCTGGCCTAACTGGAATTCAGCGCTACAAAGGTCTTGGTGAAATGGATGCGACTCAGCTCTGGGAAACTACAATGAATCCAGAAAACCGAGTACTCGTTCAGCTTAAGCTTGAAGATGCTGAAAGAGCTGATGCGATCTTTACAAAGTTGATGGGTAGCGAAGTTGCAATGCGAAAAAGCTTCATTCAGACGAATGCAAAATATGTTAATCTTGAAGAATTGGATATCTAATTATGGAAGACAACAACAAAAAACCTATTGAAGGCGAAATCATTGAACAACAAAATCACTCAAAACATCTAGAATTTCGTAGCGTAGAAGATGTTATGGAAGATTCTTTCTTAAGATATTCCATGAGTGTTATTATTGACCGTGCTCTACCAGATGTTCGTGATGGTTTAAAACCAGTGCATCGTCGTATTTTATACGCTATGGGCGAGCAAGGGCTAAGGCCAGGTGGTAAATTTACTAAATCTGCAAAAATTGCTGGTGATGTTATGGGTAAATACCACCCACACGGCGATAGCTCAATTTACGACTCAATGGTTCGTTTAGCACAAGATTGGGTGATGCGATATCCTCTTGTTGAAGGACAAGGAAACTTTGGTTCAATGGATGGCGATCCGGCTGCTGCGATGCGTTATACTGAGGCACGTCTTGGTCGAATTGGTGATATCTTGTTAAACGATCTTGATAAAGACACTGTTGATTTTCGACCAAACTACGACGGTTCTGAAAGTGAACCATCAGTTCTTCCAGCAAAATTACCAAATCTTCTTTTAAATGGTCAAATGGGTATTGCTGTTGGTATGGCAACAAGTATTCCAACTCACAATTTAAGCGAAATTGTCGATGCAACGGTTGAACTTATAAATAATCCAGAAGCTAAGCTCGAAGATTTAATGAAACATGTTAAGGGTCCAGATTTCCCAACTGGTGCCATAGTCTACGGTGGAGCTCCAATGATTCAAGCTTATCAAACTGGTCGCGGAAGTGTTACTATGCGAGCGATTGCTGAAATTGTTGAAACTAAACGCGGTCGTCATCAAATCGTTGTCTCAGAAATTCCATACAACGTAAATAAAGCTTCCCTAATCGAAAAGATTGCCGAATTAGTAAAGGAGAAGAAGGTTACTTCAATTGCTGACCTTCGAGATGAATCTGCACGTGGAACAGTTAAGATTGTAATTGACCTTAAAAAAGATGCGTATCCAAAGAAGGTTCTCAACCAGCTCTACAAATTAACGCCACTCCAGTCAAACTTCCACTACAACATGCTTGCATTGGTTGATGGTGTTCAGCCTCGAGTGCTTGGTTTGAAAGAAATGCTTGATGAATTCGTTAAACACCGTCGTCATGTTGTTCGTCGCCGAACAGAATTCGAACTTAAGAAAGCAAAAGCTCGTGCACATATTTTGGAAGGCTTAAAGATTGCGCTTGATCACATTGATGAAGTTATTGCAACAATTCGAGCTTCGAAAACTACTGATATTGCTGAAAAAGCTTTGCGTGAAAAATTTGGTCTAACTGAAATTCAAGCAAAAGCGATTCTTGCGATGCAACTCCGCCGATTGACCGGACTGGAGCGTGAAGCGATCGAAGAAGAATTAGCTGCACTATTGAAACTTATTGGCGAACTTGAAGCTATTCTCGCCGACGAGAATGAAATCCTTCGAATCATTAAAGAAGAGCTTCTCGAAATGAAAGAGAAATATGGCGATGAGCGTAAAACTAAGATTATCAATCATGAACTTGGTAAATTCTCAGACGAAGAGCTGATTCCTGAAGAAGAAAGTGTAATTCTTTTAACGGGTGAAAATTACATCAAAAGAACTCTTCTTACAGACTATCGCCGACAAAATCGTGGTGGAAAAGGTAAGCGCGGAATGACAACAAAGGATCAAGATATTATTGATCAGTTAGTTCCAGCAAGTACACACGATTGGTTATTGTTCTTTACAAATAAAGGTCGAGTATTTAGGCTTAAAGCTTATGAAGTTCCAGCGGCTAGCCTTCAAGCAAAAGGCGTTGCAGCAGTAAATCTATTACAACTTCAACCTGAAGAAAAAATTACATCAATCATCAAGCTTGAACAAAATAGTAGTACAGAAGATTATCTCTTTATGGCTACTGTAAAGGGTACTGTAAAAAAGACTGCAATTAAAGATTTTGCAAATATTCGAACAAATGGTTTGAATGCAATTAATCTTGATGAAGGTGATGAGCTTCGTTGGATTCAGAAAACTGATGGTCAGAGCGATATTATCGTTTCGACATCGGCGGGTCAAGCGGTTCGATTTAATGAAAATGACGTTCGATCAATGGGTCGTGCTGCCCGCGGTGTACGCGGCGTTCGTCTCCGACCAAATGATAATGTTGTTGGAATGGATGTTGCTAAAGATGGAACACAAAAACTTCTTGTTATTTCAGCTAACGGATATGGAAAAGCTACGAAAGTTTCGAATTTCGAAGTTAAACATCGTGGTGGAATTGGTGTTAAAGCAGCAATTACGACTGCAAAAACTGGTCCAATTGTATCTGTTCAAACTTTGCCGGAAGCTGTTTCTGATGCACTGATGATTTCAAGCTGCGGTCAAACAATCCGTGTCGCAGTTAAAGATATTCCAACACTTGGCCGCACAACGCAAGGTGTTAGAATTATGAAACTTTCAGAGGGGGACACTGTTGCTAGTGTTGGTTTAATGGAAGAAAGTAGAGAGGAAGAATGATGCCAAGATATTTAGTAGTTTTCGTGTTGGCGTGGGTAATTGCGCAAGGTGCTAAATATATTCTTGAAATTCGAAAAGATAAAAGCGCAAAATTGAAGCGGATTATTACTGAAAGTGGCGGAATGCCAAGTTCTCACAGTTCAGTGGTGATCGCGCTTGCGACACTTATTGCGCTTCATGAAGGGGTTTATTCATCGATTTTTGGCTTGGCTTTCGTTTTTGCAATGATCGTTATCTATGATTCTATGAAAGTTAGGTTTTCGAATGGTGTTCAAGCTCAAAGAATAAACGAAATAATCGAATCTCAGAATTTGAAAATTAAAAAAGTTCGAGTTGTAAAGGGTCACACTCCTTTGGAAGTTGCAGTTGGTTCTGCGATTGGAATTTTTATCGGATGTGTAGCTTTTTTCCTCGGACTATAATATAAATTAAGTAGGCTTTTGGGCCTATTTAATTTTCCTAAAAAATCTTCAAAAAAACCCTTGACTTTTAAAATCCTATTAAGTATAATGGTAAATAGTTCAGCACGCGGAGTAAAATAATAGCGA
>USNP01000033.1 GCA_900556165.1 uncultured bacterium | reverse complement strand
TAGATAAAATTCAAGTTTAAATAACAGATTAAAAAGCTTATGAAAAGTAAAAAAACTTGATTTTTTAAATAATAAATTGTAAAATAGGATAGATATGCCAAAAAGAACACATCAACCACACAAACGACATCGCGCGAAAACTCATGGTTTTCGAAATAAGATGTCTTCAAAGGCTGGAATTAAAGTTTTGAAACGACGCCGACTAAAAGGCCGAAAACGACTTACAGTCTAATAAAATCGCTCCACCGCGAGCGTTTTTATTTTATACTTGATTTTGAAAATAGCTTATGCTAAAATAAATCTGTATTTTATTTAAATTTTGAGGAGGAAAATGAAGCGAAAATTATTAATTTTTATTGGTATTTTAGCGTTTATTTTCCCTTTTTTATTTTCGAAAAACACTTTTGCTGAAGAAAAAGATATTTATATTTCACGAGTTTATGCGACAGATGGTAAAGAGTTTGTCGAGATTTTTAATAAAGATAAAGATCGTAATTTTAAAGATTTATCTCTAAGGAATACACAAAAACAAACTGAAATTGCGAATATCCAGAATGGAATTTTAAAGGCTAATAATTATATTAAAATTGCGCAACAGTCGGAGGATTCGGATATTAAGTTTAAAGAAGAATTTCGAAATATTGATACGATTGGTCAGCAGCCGATTTTAGGGTTGTATATTGATGGGGAATTGAAGAGTTATATTTGCTCTGACGAGAAGCGTTGTATCAAGGGTTATTTGAAAAACTCAACTGATTTGAAACCAACAAATAAAGGTGTTGAAAAAATAGCTGTTGCTAGAGAAGAGATTCTAAAAAACGGCGGAAAAATGTCTAAGATAGAAAATGATAAAAATTATGACTTTGGACTACGCAATTTTGATGAGTATAAACCAAAATTTGGTGGTTTATTAAAAGTTGAAGATGATCAGGGGAAATTAGACGAAAATAATCCTATCAATAATAATTATGAAGAGTCTGAAAAAGAAAAAGAGGAAATTTCGGAGGAGATTCCTAAAACCTCAAAAGAAGATAAATCTGAAAACAATAATGAAACTCCAGTTGAAAATCGGGATTCTTTAAGTGTTGATAAAAAACAGGAGAAAATAAATACTTCAGAAGAAAAAAACAAAGATAAAAAAGAATCAAAGATATCTTTAATTTCGAAAGAAAGCGTAATTTTAGCACCAAATACCGGACAGAATAAAAAAGACATTTTTGTGGCTAAGTTTATTATTTGTGTTTTATTTTTTATAAATTATCAGATTTCGAAAAGGATTTATAATGAAATTATTTAAGTATTTTTTGGTAATATTTTTAACTGTTTTCATTTTTAATTCTTCACAGGCTTTTGCGGAGATTGCGCAAAATGGTATTTTTATTTCGAAAGTTTCAAATTCAATGATAGAAATCTCGAATATTGGCGAAGATTTTCCATTTTCGAAGCTTGAAATTGTGCAAAATGGAAAAAGTCTGAGCTTAATTCGTGATGGAATTTTCTTGAAAAGATCGCAAATTTTATTAGGTAGTGAAAAATCGGACGGAAAACTTTCGGCAGAATTTACTTTTAGTCAGCCGATAGAATTGAAAATTAACGATCGAAAAGTAGATTTTTTATGTAGTTATAACATGAATTGTAAAAAGAAAAATGCGCCAATTTTCGAAAATGAAAATGTTCTAATAAGAGAAGGTTTTTTGAATAAATTTGAAATTTCACAAAATGATGTAATCTTTAAATCGGGTGGTTTGGCTGATAAGGAGCAGGATTTTTGCGAAAATATTCAAATTAATGAAATTTTAGCAAATTCGAATGAGCAATTTTTGGAACTAAAAAATAATTCAAATGAAATTATAAAATTAAAAAATTGTAAAATTGAGGTTTATTTGGGAAATAATAAAAAACCGAAAATATATAATTTTACAGATGAAGAAATTGCTGCTTCTGGATTTTTAACTTTGGATTCTGATAATGATTTTAAATTTTTGAAAACTGGCATAAATAGAATTATTTTTCTAAATTCTGAAAATCATGAAATTCAAAAGCTTGAAATTAGCCATTCAAAAAAAGATTCTAGTTGGATTTTTGAGGGCGAAAAATGGATTCAGAGTTTTAAAATTACAAAAAATAGCGAAAATATTCTTCAAATTTGTGAAGATGGTTTTAAATTGAATTCTGAAAATAAGTGTGAAAAAGTTAAAAAAACTTGTGAAGAAGGGTATTTTTTAAATGAAGAATCTGGCAGATGCAATAAAAAACGAGATGAAAAATCTGAAAAAATATGTGAAAACGGATATGTTTTAAATCTGGAAACAAACCGCTGTAATAAAGTTTTAGCTGAGAAAAATATAGCGGAATGTCCTGATGGATATTATCGAAATACTGAAACGAACCGATGTCGAAAGATTAGCTTAGCTTCGCTTTCAAAAAAAGAAGTTTTGTGCGCACCTGGATATACACGAAATCCTGAAACAAATCGTTGTCGAAAAAATATCAGTGAAACTAAGAGAGAATTAACTCCTTGTAAAGATGGCTATGAACGCAATGAAGAAACGAATCGTTGTAGAAAAATAATTAAAAATAACAGCGAGGAAGAAGGAAAAGTTGAAAAGGCGGGTGAAGATTCGAAAAATGCTGAATTCGCAGGCTGGTGGATGGTTGTAGTTATAATTTTGGTATTTTTGGTGATTATGTTTTTTGAGTTTCGAAAAGATATTTTTGCAAAGTTTTCGAAAGGTAAAAAATGACCAAAAGGAGGATTTTAGGGATTGATCCAGGAACGGGAATTTTAGGTTTTGGTGTTGTGGATTGTGAGATTGGAAAGCCAATAAAAATGATTACTGGCGGAGTAATTTCAACGCCGGCTCATACGCCGATTGAGATTCGACTAGAGGAAATTTACAATAGTTTAAAAGAGATTATTGGAGAAACTAAACCAGATGAAGTTTCGATCGAGAAGTTATTTTTTTCGAAAAACGTAACGACGGCGATTTCAGTTGCACAAGCTCGAGGTGTGGCAATTTTAGTAGCTCAACAATCGAAAATTCCGATTTCTGAATATACACCAAATCAAATTAAGCAAACCTTAACTGGATATGGCGGTGCAAATAAGAAACAGATGCAAGAAATGGTGCGTTCAACTTTGAATTTGGTGGAGGTGCCAAAACCAGATGATGCGGCCGATGCACTCGCTGCTGCAATTACACATTTTTATATGACGCGTATTTAAAAATTAAAGTAGTTATGGTAAAATTAAATAATGATTGCACATATTTCTGGAACAATTGCTGAAAAATTTGCTGGGAGCGTGATTGTTGACGTTTCTGGTGTTGGATATGAAATTATTGTTCCCGCAGGAGAATTTGAGCGGGCAGTTTTAAACGAACAAATTAAATTTTATACTTATCATAATATTACTGATAGAAGCCAAGAATTATTTGGTTTTTCAAGCTTGGCGGCAAAAAAACTTTTTGAATTGTTAATTACTGTTCAAGGTGTTGGGCCGAGGGCTGGAATTGCTATTATGAGCTTGGGTGAAACTGAAGAAGTTCGAAACGCAATTGCTTGTGAAGACGCGAAATTTATTCAAAAAGCTTCTGGCGTTGGTAAAAAATCCGCCGAACGTGTAATTTTAGACCTAAAAGATAAAGTTGGAATGGCAATTTCGAAACCAGATGGCGTTGGCGCTAATATTAGCTTAGCTTCAGATGAGGCTTTAGAGGCGCTTATTGCACTTGGGTTCAATTTGAATGATGCAACAAAAGCATTAGAGCAAATCTCGCGAGATTTACCAACGGAAGAACGTATTACTTTGGCGTTGAAAGCTGGAATTTAATTTTTTGAAAAAAGAAAAAGTTGCACATTTTGTGCAACTTTATTTAATAGGACAGATCCTGTTCTATTTTGGAAAAAATTTCATGAATATATTCAAGATCGATATTCTCGAGTTTCTTGAGTTTTTCAATCTTTAGTTTTTTATATTCATATTTACCCTCGCTTTTAACCCAAATAAATCCTTCGCGAGAATCGATTACGAAAAGTTTAGCAGCTTCATTAACGTGGTCCGGAGTTTTTTCATCTTTAAGGGCTATGACCCAGACATTTTCTCGGATTTCTTCATTTCTTACATTAATTTTCTGAACAAAAATTCTGCCACTCAGTTTACCACGATAAACTAAATTTGCAATATTTTTTGCTTTTGCGAAAATATTTTGTGCTAAAACTTCTGAAGAGGTAACTGTAGTTACTTGTGTTTCCATAAGAACACCATCCTTTTATGTACTTCTCTTTTATAAGAGATATGATAATTATATCAATTTTTTTAAAAAAGTCAAACTATGGTATAATATAAACAATGGCTATCGAGAGAATTATTGATGCGAATTTACACGAGGATGAACCACAGGAGCAGCAGGTGGAGATTTCTTTACGCCCAACGAGTTTTGATGAATATATTGGTCAGGAGCGATTAAAAAAGAATTTAAAGCTTGCAATTGATGCGGCAAAAAAACGTGGTGAAAGCATTGATCATGTCTTACTTTATGGTCCGCCGGGGCTTGGAAAAACCACAATGGCAAATGTTATTGCGCGTGAAATGGGTGCAAATATTCGAATTACATCTGGCCCAGCGATTGAGAAAGCTGGAGATTTAGCATCTATTGTCACGAATTTGCAGGACGGTGATATTCTTTTTATTGATGAAATTCATCGCATGCCACGCGCAGTTGAAGAAATTCTTTATTCTGCAATGGAGGATTTTAAACTTGATATTGTGATTGGTAAAGGACCAGCCGCACGCTCGGTTAGATTAGATTTGCCGCATTTTACAGTTATTGGTGCAACAACTCGAACGGGAAGTTTAGCGGCACCGCTTCGAGATCGGTTTGGACATATCTATAGATTAGAATTTTATAAACCTAAGGAAATTTCAAAAATTATCTTGCGTTCAAGTAATTTATTGGGTAGTAATATCGAAAAAGAAGCTTCAGATATTCTCTCAACTCGAGCAAGACTAACTCCACGAATTGCAAACCGTATCTTAAAACGTGTTCGAGATTATGCCGATGTAAAAGGTGATGGAGTTATCGATTCGAAAACAGTTAAAGAGGCTTTAAAAATGCTTGAAATTGATAAGTTAGGTTTAGATGCGGCAGACAGAAATCTATTAAAATCGGTTATCGAAAATTATGGCACGCGGCCGGTTGGCTTAAATACGATGGCCGCATTGACGGGTGATGAAGCTGCAACAATTGAAGATTTTTATGAACCATATTTGATGCAGATTGGTTTTCTGCAAAGAACACCGCGAGGAAGAATAATTACAAAAAAAGCGTTTGAGCATTTAGGAAAGGAATTCAAAGATGAACGATAAGCAAAGCTTAGCTCAGAAATTTGAGGAAAAAATTGCCCAGAATCAGAACGAAAATTTAAGCTTCGAAAATAGTTTGGGTGTACCAATTCGAGTTCAGCCAGTTGTGCATGTTGAAGTTCCTGCTGGTGATCCACAAACTATTAAAGCGCGACATGATCGTTCTGTTAAAAAATACCCAGAAATTACGGTTGATGAAGATGAATATGTGGTGCTTTCGATGCGACGACATTCGCTTGGATATATTTTGAATATTATTTTTAGTTCAATGGTGGCGGTTTTCTTGATTAGTGCTTGGATTATTTTATGTTTTATGCCGAATCCGCTCCCAATCCCCGCAAATTTTAAACCGCAACTTTCGGTAGTTTTTGGTTCAATTACGTTACTTTTAATTCTTCTGACTTACGTAAATTATGTTGTTTATAGAGCAAATAGGATCGTTATTACTAATGAGCGCGCAATTCAGTGGATTTCAACGACAATTATGAGTCAGAAAAAGCAGGTGATTAATCTTGAATCGATCGAGGATATTTCGTATTCGCGCGATGGAATTTTGCAACATCTATTTAATTATGGCACAGTTAAATTAAGCACGGTTGGTGATGAATCAACTTATACATTCGCTTTCTCACCAAACCCGGATAAGAAAGCAGAATTTTTAAGCGATGTTGTTGAAGCAGCACGAGAAAATCAAATGCTTTCGGATAAACTTTTTGAAGATGGTGAAAAAATGAGTGTAAAATAATATAAAAAAACGGCTTTCGAAAATTCGTTGGCCGTTTTATTTTAGCTGTTTCGAGATTTTTTAATAAAATCACCTTCTTTTTCTAATTTTGCGCGAATTGTAAATTTCTTACATTTACCGTTTTCACATTCAATTGGTTCGTATCGATATTCGGAGTGTTCTTCGTTGATTAAAATTCCTGAAGGGTCGGTGAGAAGGTTTGGTTCAATTCCTTTGATTGAATTCTCATCGATTTTTTCAGGGAAATAGCCGTTCTTTTTGTAATAAACTTCTTCAAGATTGTAATAAATTTCGTTGATTGAAAGTTTTCGAATTTGGTCGCGCTGAATTGAAAGTAGTTCGAAACGTTGCATTGTAAAAATTATACCAACTAAAATCAAAAAAGCAATTACAACACAGATTTCAATAACTGTAAAACCGGATTTTTTCTTCATACATTCTCATTATAT
>USNP01000032.1 GCA_900556165.1 uncultured bacterium | reverse complement strand
TTGACCGAATTTATGAGGTGATTCGAAAAAACTACGAAAAATTTGGCTTTGCTCCGATTGATACGCCGATTATTGAGCGTACTGAAACTCTTCTAGCGAAAGCTGGTGGTGAGACTGAAAAACAGATTTATCGTTTTTCGAAAGGTGATAATGATTTGAGCTTGCGGTTCGATTTGACTGTTCCAACTGCTCGATTTGTTGCTGAAAATTTTGGCCAATTACAATTTCCATTTAAGCGTTCGCAAATTGGAAAAGTTTATCGTGGTGAGCGAGCTCAGAGAGGGCGTTTCCGTGAGTTTTATCAGTGTGATATTGATGTTATTGGGCGAGATAATTTAAATATTAAATATGATGCCGAAGTTATTGCAGTTATCTATAGTATTTTTCGAGAGTTGAACTTTGGTGATTTTACGCTTCGAATTAATAATAGAAACATTACGAGCGGGTTGATAGGTGGTTTGAATTTAAGTGAAAAACAGGCAGAAATTATGGCACTAATCGATCGCGCAGAGAAAATTACGCCAGGAGAATTTTATCAACAGCTTGAAAATTTAGATTTAGGCGAAAGTGCGCAGTCTATTAAGGATTTTGTTGAAATTTCTGGTTCATGTGAAGAAGTTTTAAATAAGCTTCGAAAAATTGATCAAAATATTAAAAATGATCAGTTCAAAAAGGGGATTGATGAACTTTCGAAAGTTGCCGAAATTCTTAAAAAAATGGGCGTTGAAGAGAAATATTTTAAACTTGATATGTTGATTGTTCGCGGGCTTGATTATTACACGGGAACTGTTTTTGAAACAAATTTGAACGATTTTAAAGAGATTGGTTCGGTTTCGAGTGGTGGTCGCTACGAAAATCTTAGTGAATACTATTCGAAAGAAAAACTTCCTGGCGTGGGTGCTTCGATTGGTTTGACGCGATTATTTTGGAGTTTGCGAGATTTGGGGTTGCTGAGTTTTTCGAAAAGGTCGAATGCGGAATTCTTGATTATTCCATTTAGCGAAAATGAGCTTAAAAAGTCTTTCAAAATTGCCAATGAGCTGCGAGAATTTGGCAAAAATGTAGAAGTTTTGCTTGAAGAGTTTAATATGAAAAAAGCTTTCAAATTTGCTAACAAACGAGGTGTGAAATATGTTTTAGTGATTGGTGAGCGAGAAATTAGCAAAAATGTGTTCGAATTTAAAAATATGGAGACCGGTGAAAGACTGAATTTAAATGAAATAATTAAAAAATAACGCTATTGTTTAATTTTTCAAAAAAGTGTGGTATAATAATTTTATACCACTTTGGCGCCTTGGCGGAGTGGTTACGCAGCGGTCTGCAAAACCGTTTACACCGGTTCAAATCCGGTAGGTGCCTCCAGAATATAACAAAAGGAAAGAAGTAATGCAAGAAGAAAATCAGAAGATTGTCGAAATTAGAAAAGGTGAAGAAGATACAAAAAATGTAAATACCCACTCAGTTGTTATCGCTCAGCCAAAACCAAAGAAAAAGTATAGCAAGACTGTGGTAGCTATTCGACAAACGATTATTTGGTTTAATATTTTTACTGCGATGGTTTGTGCGCTCATTAGCTTAGCTAATATCTGGTCCGACAATTATCTTGCTGAAACTATGGGTAAAGCTTGGGCTACATTTTTAGTTCTTGGTGTGTTTTCATTTTTTATTATGGTTATTTCACCACTTTTGGATAAAGACGAAGCTTAATTGTTATATACGCCTTGACTTTTGCTGTTGAGGCGTGCTAAAATATAAATACGCGCGAGTGGCGGAATTGGTAGACGCGAGGGACTTAAAATCCCTTGACCTAAACAGTCGTGCGGGTTCGATTCCCGCCTTGCGCACCAAATTTTAACAATAGTAGGAGAATAAAATGCCAATTGCAATTATTATAATTGTTGCCGTTCTTAGTTTTATCGGGATTTTTGTTTGGAGTCAATATAACGCTCTTGTTCGTTTGAATGAACGAGTTGAAGAGGCTTGGAGTGATATTGCTGTTCAGCTTAAATATCGAGCTGATTTAATTCCAAACCTTGTAGAAACTGTTAAAGGATATGCAACTCACGAAAAAGAAGTTTTCGAAAATGTAAGCAATGCGAGAGCTGGCTTGCTTAATGCCGGAAACAATGTTGCCGCTGTCGCACAAGCTGAAGGTGAGATGTCTCAAGCTCTTGGACGATTGTTTGCGGTTGCTGAAAACTATCCAGAGTTGAAGGCGAATGAAGGTTTTGTTCAGTTCCAGCAACAACAGCAAGAAATTGAAGACAAAATTCAAGGTGCTCGCCGATTTTATAACGGTGGGGTTAGAGATCTTAATATTAAGATTAAAACTTTCCCAACTAATATTTTTGCTAAAAAACTTGGTTTTGAAAAGCGAGATTTCTTCGAGGTCGAAGATCGAAAAACTATCGAATCTGCACCACAAGTAAAATTCTAATTTAATTAGGGTTTATTAAGGATGTATAGCTCAATTTCTGAAAATAAACGCAATACAGTGATAATTTTTTCACTATTTATTGCGATTATATCAGGGATTGGGCTATATTTTTCGTATATATTGAACGACAGATCTATTTTTTATTGGACATTTATTTTTACAGTGTTTTATGCTTTTTTTCAATATAAAATATCTAAAAAAATTGTCATAATAATGAATGGCGCAAGATCTATTTCTAAAAAAGATGCGCCGGTGTTTTATTCTGCGGTTGAGTCAATTTCAATAACCGCTGGAATACCTATGCCGAAGTTATATATAATTAATGATCATTCAATGAACGCTTTTGCGGCTGGAACGAGTCCTGAAGATTCTATTATTTGTGCTACAACTGGGTTGCTTGAAAATATGGACAAAGTGGAAATTGAAGGTGTTGTAGCGCATGAAATTTCACATATAAAAAATTATGACATTAGAGTTTCTATGGCGGCAGTAGCACTGACAGCTGCTATCGGTTTTTTGGCAGATATTATAATGAGAGTTATTTTTTGGAGTGATGACGAGGATAGTCAGAATCCAATTCTGATGATTTTAGGTTTATTGTTTGTTATGATTTCGCCAATTTTAGCGATGATAGTTCGGCTTTCGATTTCTCGTGAGCGTGAATTCCTGGCTGATGCAACTGCGGTTTCATTAACAAGATATCCTGATGGACTTATACGTGCTCTTGAAAAACTCAAAAATAATCAACCGCTTAAAAAGCAAAATTCAACAACTGCAAGTTTATTTATTTCGAATCCAATGAAAGTAGGATTCTTTCAGAGGATTTTTTCAACTCATCCACCTCTTGAGGAGCGAATTAAAAGAATAAAAGAAAATAGTGTGAGGTTTTAGTGGTTAAGAAAAAAATATTAAGCTCTAACGAAAAACAGATTAGTTTGGTATATTTTTGGGTTATCTCAATTCGGATTTATTTTCGAAAAAATGTGATAGAGCGATTTCAAAAATTTAAAGCTCGTCGACCGCACAGAAGTTTTAAAATTTCGAAAAGACGAGATTATGCTCGACCGCTAAAAATTGGTGGTTATTGGAATTTAATGGGTGATGTTTTCAGATTTATGTATCAAAATAAAACCATTTTTCGAAATCTTATTCTTATTTTTGCACTTATGGGAATTCTTTTTATTGGATTAATGGATCAGAATTTCATTTCAAGTCTTCAGGCGGTAGTCGATACGACAAATGATGGAAATTTTGAAGGTTTTTTTGGTGAAATTGGGAAAGCCGGATTAATTATGACTGCGACATTCACTAGTGGCGGGTTAGTTCAGTCACCGAATGAGGTTCAGCAGTTAATTTTTGCGATATTGATACTTTTTATTTGGTTGGCGACGGTTCAGCTTTGCCGAAATATTTTGAACGGCAATAAAAACTATAATCTCAGGGATGCGCTATATTCTTGTGGTGCGCCTATAATTCCAATGATGGTTATTTCTGCGGTTATATTATTCCAGATGATTCCGGTATTTATTGCAACGATTGTTGGAGCTGCTGCTAGAACAACAGGGATACTATCAAGTGGAGTGGAACAAATGGTGTTTTTTGCTGCAATGTTACTGTTATTTTCGCTCTCGGCTTTTTGGGTTACAGGATCAATTTTCGCGATGATTATTGTAACGATTCCTGGAACCTATCCGTTTAAAGCTTTAAAAATTGCTGGAGACATGGTTTCACAGAGGCGATTAGCAATTTTGAAACGAGTTTTGTTTTTGGTTTTTGTTCTGGTTTTGTTATGGTTGGTGATAATTATTCCAATAATAATATTGATGAATTGGTTGAATTCGATTAATGAGTTTTTTATTAAGATTCCAATTGTACCAATTTCGATGTTATTAATGAGTTGCTTCTCGTGTATTCTAAGTTCCGTTTATGTATATTTATTGTATAGAAGGGTAGTGGATGTCGACCAGCGATAAAAAAAGATATAGTGATTTAGTTCAGCTTTTGAATAAGTATTCTTTCGAATATCACACACTGGATGCGCCTAGCGTTCCAGATGCAGTTTATGATTCACTATTTTCAGAACTAAAAAAGATCGAGGTAGATAATCCGGAGCTAATTTCGAAAAATTCACCAACACAAAGAGTTGGAAATGTGATGATTGGCGGTTTTGAAAAAGTTAAGCATTCTACTCGGATGTTGAGTTTGAATGATGTTTTTAGTCATAAGGAGATTTTTGATTGGTTTGATCGAATTAAAAAACTTAATCCAGAAATTGAAGAGGATTTTTTTGCGGATATCAAAATGGATGGATTGGCGTGTTCGCTGATTTTTGAAGATGGTGAATTTATGCGTGCAGTCACTCGTGGCGATTCATTTATTGGTGAAGATGTTTCAAGTAATGTTCGAACAATTAAAAATATCCCGCTTTTTTTAGGTTCAAGCAATGAAGAGTTTAGTTTTTTTGAAAAAGGTAGAACTGAGATTCGTGGTGAAATTGTCGTTTTGAAGGATGATTTCGAAAAAATAAATCAGGCTCGAAAAGAGCAAGGTGAACAGGAGTTTGCCAATCCTCGGAATTTAGCTGCAGGAACAATTCGTCAGCTCAATCCGGTGGTAGTCGCTTCAAGACCGCTGAATTTTCGTGCTTATGATATTATTCGTGAGGATTTACAAGAGATCCCGACAAATGAATTTGCTTATAAGGCACTAAAAAATCTTGGTTTTTCAGTAAATGAACAGGCTTCACGGGTTAAAAGCATTAAAAAAGTTATTGAATTTATTGAATTCTGGGAGGAGAAGCGAAAAGACCTCCCCTTCAACACTGATGGCATAGTTGTAAAACTTAATAATCGTGAACAATTTTTAAATCTTGGAATTGTTGGTAAACAGCCTCGTGCAGCTATTGCTTTTAAATATTCGCCAGAGGAGGTTACGGCAGTTATTTCAGATATTGTTATTTCAGTTGGGCGAACTGGCGTTGCAACTCCTGTTGCGGTTTTTCCACCCGTTCAGCTTGCTGGAACTACTGTTCGACACGCTAGCCTTCATAATGCTGATGAGATTCAGCGTCTTGATGTTCGGATTGGTGATACTGTTGTGGTTTTTAAATCTGGTGACATTATTCCAAAAATTTTGCGAGTTTTACCCGAACTTCGCCCAAAAAATACTAAATCGTTTGACTTTGAAGATAAACTTTCGAAACAATTTCCTGATATCGAATTTTATCGACCAAACGGCGAAGTTGCGTATCGTGCAAAAGGTTTGAATTCTGACTTAATTTTAAAAAAAATGGTGGCATTTTATGCTTCTAAAGCGGGATTGGATATAGAAAACCTCGGTGAAAAAAATGTTAATTTACTGGTTGAAAAAGGTTTGATTCGAGATTTGGCGGATATTTATTCACTTAAAAAAGAGGATTTGTTAAAGCTTGAGCGTTTTGCTGAAATGTCGGCGAATAATCTTTTGAAAGCGATTGAACTTTCGAAAAATCCAGAACTTTCGAAATTTATTTCTGCTTTAGGGATTCGACATATTGGCAGTGAAACGGCAAATCTTTTGGCGGAAAGGTTTGAAAAATTTGAAAATTTGCGCGATTCGAATCTTGAAGAATTGCTTGAAATTGACGGAATTGGCAAAAAAGTCGCGGAAAGTATTTTGGCGTATTTTAATGATGACGAAAATTTACGAATTTTGAAAAAAATGTTTAATCTTGGTGTGAAAGTAAAAAATTTCGAAAAAATAGAAGGTGTTTTAGTTGGTAAGAGCTTTGTAATTACTGGAACACTAAAAACAATGACACGCGAACAGGCTATTGAAAAAATTGAAGCTTTAGGTGGAAAATTTCAAAAAACAATTTCAAAAACTACAGATTTTTTAGTGATTGGTGAAAAAGTTGGTAAAACAAAGATTTTGAAGGCTGAAAAACTTGGTGTGAAAGTTATGAGTGAAGATAAGTTTTTGAAAGAAATAAATGCAAACTAGAATTATTGCGGCTTATCCTTGTTTGGGTAAAACTACTCTTTCAAAAATATCTAAAAATCGATTTTTAGATATGGAATTTAATGAAAGCAGTAAAACTAAAATGATGAGTGAAGTTGAAAAATCTCATTTTTTTGATTTTTGTGTGCAGAAAATTGAAGAAGAATATTATTCGGGTAATTTCGAAATTATATTTATCAGTGAAGACGATGAGATTTTAAGGCGACTACTTTCAAAAAAGATTAGTTTTATACTTATTTTGCCA
>USNP01000031.1 GCA_900556165.1 uncultured bacterium | reverse complement strand
TTATATTCTCACCGTTTATAGAAAAAAGATCCAACTTATCATTTAACCCTAGAGCATACCCGGATTTGTCACTACTCTTACGTTCAAGATTTAATTCTATATAGCGATTAACTGCATCATCTTTATTGTCTGCAACAATTTTACCATCCTCTATCATAACAGCTTTATTACAGTATCTTTGAACACTATCCATTGAATGAGTCACAAGAATAACAGTTTTAGTTTTATCCTTTTTAACTTCAGAGAAAAAATTATCACATTTTCTCTGAAATGCTGCATCACCAACAGCAAGCACTTCGTCAAGTACTAATATATCACCCTGAGCCTTAATTGCAACAGAAAAAGCTAATCGAACTTGCATTCCGCTTGAATAATTCTTTAACTTTTGATCCATGAAATTTTCAAGCTCTGAAAATTCAACAATATCGTCATACATTTCAGATATTTCCTCTTTCGAAAATCCTAACAAAGCACCATTCATATATACATTCTCACGCCCAGTTAATTCAGGATTAAATCCAACACCAAGCTCAATGAAAGGAACTAATTTCCCCTTTACTTCAACGGTACCTTTTTCTGGTGTATATATTTGCGATATTATTTTAAGAAGAGTAGATTTCCCTGAACCGTTCCTTCCAACAATACCAAAAAAATCACCTTTTTTAACTTCTAAGTTAATACCCTTCAATATTCTCTGTTCTTTATAACCTTTAACACCTTTAGTCCAATTAATGAAAGCCTGTTTGACCCCATTCGCTTGTTCAGTTGGTAAACGAAAACTCTTACTTACATTCTGAACTTTTAATACAGTATCATTCTTCATTTATAAAATCTCCGCAAATTTCTTAGCATTCTTACTAAAATATTTAATACCAACTATAAGAACTACAACCGTTATTAATACAGGAATTATAGCAATCCATAAATTATTTATTAAGCTCCAAGTTGTCGACGTAGTCTGAGATACTAATCCATATCTAATATCTTGTATTATTTGAGCTATTGGGTTAAGCATCATTATTTTCGAAATCACCAAATGACTTTTTGAAACCATAGATAATGGATATATAATTGGCACAGCATAAAATATAACCTGCAATAAGACTTCATAAATATGTGAAATATCTCTAAACTTAACATATAGAGTGGAAAGAATTAAAGCAATTCCAAAAGATAACAAGAAAAACTGCATTAAACTAAATGGAACTAACAGAATCGCCCACGAAAACTTAACACCGCTAAAAATTGCAAATATCAAAACAACGCAAAGGTTAATACCTAAAGAAATTAAAGCTGTCATCATTGAAGATAAGATAATTATATATTTAGGAAAATTAACCTTTCTAAGTAAATCCCCTTTTGCAACTATCGAATTCATACCAACATTAGTTGATTCTGTGAAAAATCCCCAAAGTGTACTACCTAAAAGCAACACAATCGGATAAGTTGGCGTACCATCAGTAAATTTTAAAAATTTAACAAAAACCGTATACATAACCGCAAAAAGCATTAGTGGTTTTAAAACAGACCAAATTATACCTAAAAAAGATCCTTGATAACGCAACTTAAAATCTGTTTTAACAAGTTCAAATAATAAAACTCTGTTTCTTTTATCTAAAAATCTATTAACCATACTTATTTAATTATATCACAAAATTATTTTTTATGCTAAAATATAATTATATGAAAAAACTCGTCACAATTATGATTCCAGCCTATAACGAAGAAAAATCTTTGCCAAAACTTTTCAAAAGGCTTAATCTTTTAGCGAAAAATACTTCAAAATATGATTTTGAATTCCTTTTCATTAATGATGGCTCAAAAGATAAAACGATGGAAATCATTCGAAATGAAAGCGAAAAAGATTCGCGAGTTTCTTATATTAATTTGAGTCGAAATTTCGGCAAAGAAAATGCAATGCTGGCCGGTTTTGACTATGCGAAAGGTGACGCGCTCGTGATTATCGATGCAGACCTTCAAGATCCGCCAGAATTAATCCCTGTAATGCTTAATCTTTGGGAGGAAGGTTACGATGATGTTTATGCAAAACGCGAATCACGAGATGGCGAAACCTGGCTCAAAAAACAAACTTCAAAATGGTTTTATAGCATTCTTGATAACATTTCTCAAATCGAAATCCAGCGCGATACCGGAGATTTTCGGCTTCTTGATCGCCGTACAATTGAAGCTTTAAAAACTCTGCGCGAGAATAATCGCTATACCAAAGGAATGTTTTCTTGGATTGGATTCAAAAAGAAAAAAATTACTTACAAACGTGACGCTCGAATTGCTGGCGAAACCAAATGGAATTATCCAAAGCTTTTCAATTTGGCAGTTGAAGGAATTACGAGCTTTACCGTTGCTCCGCTTAGAATCGCAACAATTACAGGATTTTTCATTTCAATTGGTGCTTTTTTATGGATCGCATTTCTACTAATTCGTCCGCTTTTTGGTGTTCCAACCGGTGATGGTTATGCTTCGATTATGTCAGTAATTCTCTTTCTTGGCGGAATTCAACTTATCTCAATTGGAATTTTAGGCGAATATATCGGTCGAATATTCATTGAATCGAAAAATCGACCAGTTTATTTAACTCAAGAAATTAAGGAATTTAATCGTGAAAAATCTCCAAGAAAAACTAAAAAATAGCCAAGAATTTTGGTTCGTAGTTGTTGGTGGATTGAACACAATTCTCGATTTTGTTATTCTTTTTAGTTTAACAGCATTCAATGTTCCTATTATTATCGCAAATATTTTCTCAACAGGAATAACTTTCGCGAACAGTTTTTCACTAAACAAGAAAATTACCTTCAAATCCATTTCGAAGAATAAAAAAGAATTAGTTCGCGAAATTACTCTTTTCATCATTATTACACTTTTTGGACTCTGGGCTATCCAAAATTTCATTATTTTTATACTTTCACCAATTTTCGAAAACATCTTTAAAAATAATAAAATTGCTCTTCTAATTTCAAAATTAATTGCTACAATTTTTAGTCTAATCTGGAATTTTATTCTTTACAAAAAAGTTGTCTTCAAAAAATAATGTGCCATTTTCGACACATTATTTTAATTTTATTTTGCACTAAAAAATTGCTTTGCACGCTCCGTTTTTGGATGATCCATAACCTCTTCTGGCATACCATCTTCAATAATTACACCCTTATCAAGAAAAATCATTCTCGTTCCAACTTCGCGAGCAAATTTCATTTCGTGCGTTACAATAACCATCGTCATCCCCTTTTTGGCAACATTTCGAATTACATCCAAAACCTCACCAATCATTTCTGGGTCAAGCGCTGAAGTTGGCTCATCGAAAAGCATGATTTTTGGTTCCATCGCTAACGCACGCGCAATCGCAACTCGTTGTTTTTGCCCACCAGATAAATTTACCGGGAATTCCTTAGCTTTATTTAAAAGACCAACACTATCAAGCAACTCTTTTGCTTTCTTTGTAGCAGCTTGATCAGAAGTTTTTCGAAGTTTTTTTGGTGCTAATTTAATATTATCAATTACGTTATAGTTTGGGAATAAATTAAACTGCT
The DNA here is from genome assembly GCA_900556165.1 of uncultured bacterium. Classification (GTDB taxonomy): domain Bacteria; phylum Patescibacteriota; class Saccharimonadia; order Saccharimonadales; family Saccharimonadaceae; genus Nanogingivalis. Next base: position 3,332 of record USNP01000031.1, on the reverse strand, counting down.
GAAAAACCATTCCAACTTCTCGCCGCAATGTATTGAGATCAACTTTTTTATCTGTCAATTTAACTCCATCAATCGTGATTTCACCAGAAGTTGGTTCTTCCAATAAATTTAAACACCTCAAAAACGTTGATTTTCCAGACCCGCTCGATCCAACAACAACTACAACTTCACCTTCTTCAATTTCAATATCAATGCCTTTCAACACATGATTATAACCAAAACTCTTTTTTAAGTTCTTAACTTTAATTATTTTCATTGCTCAATTTCCTTTCAACTCGTGACATAATTTGCGTAAAAATAGCAGTCAATCCGAGGTAAATTAGTGCAGCTGCAAAAAGCGACTGAAATGCCGTCGAAGTTTCGAAACGAATATTATCCGCACCTCGCATAATATCACTCAAACCAATCCAGCCAACAATTGAAGTCTCTTTAAGTAATGCAATAAATTCACTAATCAATGAAGGTAGAGAATTTCGAAGCGCCTGAGGAAGAATCACTAACCGCATCGCCTGCCAATTACTAAACCCGAGCGATCTTGCAGCTTCAGTTTGTCCTTTATCAACGCTCTCAATACCACCGCGAATAATTTCAGCAATATAAGCGCCGCTATTAATTCCAAAAGCAATTGTCGCAATGAAAATTTTTGGCATAAATTGATATGAGCCAAAAACCACATAATACATAATTAAAAGCTGCACTAAAAGTGGTGTTCCGCGAATAATATCAACATAAATTTTCGCCAAAAATGCAAATGGATTAAAATTCACTAATTTCCCATTTTTTGAATTTCGAAAGGGATTGAATTTTGATGTTCGCATCAAAGCAATTACGACACCGATAATTGAACCTAGAATTAACGACAAAACCGTTAAAACTAAGGTAACTTCCAATCCTTGCCATAAAAACAACCAGCGATTTCCGCCAAAAATTACTTCCCAGAAATTCATTCCTTACCTCTTTCGCCAAAATATTTCTTCAACAATTCTTGATATCTGCCATCCTTTTTCATTTTATCAATCACTTTATCAATCTGATTTTTCAGATCATCGTTTCCTTTTTTGATTGCAATCGCATATTCTTCATTGCCTAAAGAATCTGGCAAAACTTCTAGATTCGAAAATCCTTTTACATATTGATTCGCAGGAGCTTCGTCAAGGATAGCAGCATCAATTTTACCAGAACTCAAATCTTGCAAAACGCTCGGCACAGATTGAAGTTTAACAACATTAACACCTTTAATTTTCGAAACAATCGTGTCGCTCGTTGTTCCAAGCTGAACGCCAATTTTATTACCTGAAAGTTCATATTTATTCTTAATTGGGCTATTTTTTCGAACGATAATTTTTTGTGCTGCTAAATAATAAGGATCCGAAAATAACACATTTTTTTCTCGCTCCGGAGTTTTAGTCATTCCTGCAATCACCATATCAACCTGACCACTTTCAAGTGCTGGCAAAAGACCATCAAAAGCGGTATCTTCAATCTTTAATTCTTTCCCTAAACTTTTCGCAACCTCTTTCGAAATATCAATATCAAAACCAATAACCTTACCATTCTTCAAATATTCAAAAGGCTTAAATCCCGCGTGCGTTCCAACAACTAAAACGCTTTTTCTATCGCCAATCAAACCTTCGCGATATAAAACATCAATTAACATTCCACTAATAATCAGGGCAAAAATTACAAAACCAAAAATCCAGCCAAAATTACCCTTTTGAAAAAATTCCTTCATAGCTTATATTATAGTCTTTTTGCTTATGATTATCAACCTTTTTCGAAAGAAAAACAAACCCCTAAAGGTTTGTTCTGAAAATTATTGTTTTTTCGAAATAATCAACTGGCGTTCACGACCTTCACCTTCAGAATGAGTTTCAATATCAGAATAATCTTGCGCCAATTTGTGAACCGTAAATCGATCCGTTGGGTTTAAATTCAAGCGATAAGGTTCACCAGTTTTTCGAACCTGCTCAATCCATTTTTCAGCTTTTTCGGTGATTTTTTGGGCACGCTGCTTTTTATAGTCAGCAACATCAATATTAACACGAGAAATTTCAGCATTTTTAGACTCCAAAGCCCGCGAAATCAAAAACTGCAATGATCGCAAATTATTCGAATCTCGGCCAATAAATAATGAGTTTAATTCACTCGAAGGAACTGAAAGCTGGATAATTTCATCATCCGCGGTTGAATAAACCGCCAAATTAACCCCGAAGAAACTCAGAATATCTTCCAAAATTTTTTGTGCAAAAACAATTGATTCTTCCCGATTCATATTACCTCCGTTTTTTATCCTTTGCTTTAATCCTTCGAATATTAGATCCACCAGTTTTTTCTTTATTATCTTTTTTAGGTGGCTTAACTGATATATTTTTTACAACAACCGCCTCTTTAGTGTTTCGAAGTTTCTTTTTTAAAGACTCACTAGCAATCTCGTCCATCTCTTTCGAATCAATCGAGAAAACATATTTTTGCTGAATAATTTGGATTATGTTCGAAATTAGGTAATAGAATGTTAGTGCACCGTAAAGTCCACTCATCACGAAAAGCAAAATTGCCGGCATTAACATATTCATATTAGAACTAACCGCAGCATTAAGCTCAGACTGATTCGGCTCTTTTCCTTCCGCAGCTTCTTTAAAGATATCACGGACTCGACGCTTCTCATTTTTCGGTTGGAGTTGTTTCATCATATACCATTGTGAAACCGCCAAACCAAGAACAATAACCATCATAAATCCGCTAGAAAAGTCATTTAACGGCACAGCTGCATCTGTTAGATCAATAACACCAAGGAATTTTGGATCGAGTTTTTTGTGCGAAATAACCTCACTAACTCGGCCCATTTGTGCAACTGGCTGATAAACCCATTTCGAAATTTGATCAGGAGAATTTACCACAATTCTCATTACACTAAAAATTGTCAAAAGAATTGGTAGCTGAATAAATAACGTTAACATTGAGCGGAATGGCTTAAAGTTATGCTTGCGATAAAGCTCCATCATCTGGAGAGTTTCAAGCTGTTTATTGCCTTTTGCGTTCTTTCGAATCTTCTGTAATTCAGGTTGAAGTTTTCGCATAACCTTCGACTGATGAAGCTGACTTTTTGTTAGTGGCCACATTAAAAAACGCACAATTAAAGTAAAGATAATAATTGTAAAACCAAAATCACCAATAAAGTTATAAATCACCAAAAGTAGATTTAAAATCGGTTGAGTAATAAATATTTCAAATAAGTTCATATCTATTATTATACTACTTTTCACTACTTATTACAATAAAAATCAGCCTCTTTAAAAGTGTTTACTATATTTTCTTTTAACTCTTCATGAGAA
>USNP01000030.1 GCA_900556165.1 uncultured bacterium | reverse complement strand
AAAAAGGATAATAAAGGTAAAACTGAAGAAGAGATTGACGAAGATATTAAAAAAGCCGCCAATGCCCATGGTAGCGAAGAAGAGACCGATACGAGAAAATTGCCCGGAGATTCAGAAGAAGTTGAAGAAGGTGGTAAAAGCAGAGTCACTAAAGGCGAAAAGGGAACTAAACAGCTTAAGAAAGATCTTAAGAGTTTTAAAGATAAACTAAAAAAAGGAACAAAGAGCATTAGTGAAAAAGGAAAGATGGGGCTAGAAATCCTCGAAAAATCAAAAGGAAGTCTAGCAGCTCTAGGTGGTATCGATTTAGTTTGTGGAGCATATAATCTTATAACTATGGGCTGGAGTGTTATAAAAATTGCCAAAGTTGAAGTTTTCGCACAATTTGGACTGTCTTTCCTTTCAATGGCTTCGAAAATTAAATCCGGTGAAGCAACTCAACAGGAAGTTACTTCACAAGGAAATAACCTAATGGGAATTGCTAATAAAAAAGATTTGAAAGAAAATAAAAATCCTACAGATAGCGGATCGAATACTTCGCGGTTAAAAAATGCCTTTGCATTCTTTGCGGATTCTACAGCAGATAATGATAAGATTAAAAGCGCAACCGAATCTCAAGGATGGCGAGCTGTTGCCTACGATGACCGTGTCTCAAAACTCAACGATTCAGCAAAAGATTATCAAGTTGGAATTACGGGCTGGTTTGCTAACTTAATGAATACAATGACAACCGGCTTTACCGGATGGGTTGTTCGACAAGGTTGTAAATTAGCAGGTGTTGTTTCTGCTGCGGTAGGAATTGCTTATGCTGCATTCACCATTCTAGCTTGCATGGGAACCGGATTTTTTGGTTGTATTGGTCAGGTTATTAAAAGAGCTATCTGGATAGTAGCTTTACAGGTAGCAATGCATGTTGCATTGCAAGTACTAGCCGATAAAGCCTTAGGTGAAATTTCACGCCAGGCTGCCGAAGGTTTAACTGGAACAATCCTTAATGACTCAACAACTGGCGAAAACTTCGGAAATGCTATAATGTCAGGATCTGGCGCAATGATGGCTAAAAACACTATGGCAGGAAGCGGTGGAGTTTTAACTAAAGCTCAAGCTGTGGCATTTCGGCAAGAAACCGAACGCCAAATTGCACAAAATGCGGAAGAAATTCGAATGACTTCAAGCCCATTCGACCCAACAACTCGACACACATTTGTCGGATCAATCGTCAGTAATATGCTACCATACGCAAAACAGTTATCTTCAATTAGCGGATTTCTACCATCATTAATTGGTAGCGCTCAGAGATCTTTTGCATCAATTACACCTGGCGCAAGTGCTGCGAATAATGCAAATTTCGCAGCTAATATGGAAACTTGCGAAGATAAATCGATTACCGATACTGGCGCAGCAACAGATATTTTCTGTAATGTTTATACTGGAATTGATATGGGGATTGTCGAAAAAGAAACCGACGAAATTATTAATGAACTTAAAGAATCAGGCGATATTATCGAAAAGGAAAATACCAGCGAAACTGATGATGTTTTAAGTACGATTCAAATGAGTGGAAAATTAAAGAAATACGAAAAATATTGCTTCAACCGAAAGGCTCCAATTGGTGCTCAAGAAGATGAAGATGATGAAACTCTTGGTGGAATATGTAATACAACCAAAAATCCGAAAGCAAATCTGTATGCAATGTTCCTAACCGATGTTAGAACAGAGCGTGGAATGAATGAAGATTTTAAGCCAGATACAAATGGCAGTGGAGTTGGAACTGAAGGCGGAAGAGGATCAGCTGGTGTAGGCGGACCTTCTAGTGAAGAAATCTCAAAAGCTAAATCTAAATTTGCACCACCTCTTGAAGGTGAACTAATCGTAACTTCACCCTATGGTCCGCGAAACCTTCCAATTGACTGCGAATTTAATGGATGTGTTCACACCGGAGCAGATCTTGGTGGAGCTGAAGGAACACCAGTTTATGCCGTAGCGGATGGTGTAGTTTCAGATCTCAGTGGAGATTCAAGTCGTGGCTGTGGACCAAACTTGCGAATAATTTCACACAAAGAAGCAACAGGTTCAGATATAGACAGTCTATATTGTCATATGAGTGCCGGATATAAAAACCCTGGCGATAGCGTTAAAAAAGGAGATATGATTGGACGAATTGGAGGTTGGGGAGCGAATGGTCCAAATACCTTTCCACCACACTTACACCTGGAATTCTATAAAGGTCGTGCCGTTTATGGCGGTAATCACTTTGATCCAATGTCAATTATAGGTAAATAATATGTATAAAAAAATATCATCAATCATAGGAATAACATTAATTTTAACTTCATCCTTTTCGAATGTCGCAAGGGCTGAGTTTAATGAACATTTTTATAAATTGAATGATATCATTTATTATGATGCTGGTGAAGAATGTTTAACTGGTGGAAATAGTAGCGGTGGTATGGCCGATGTTAATCTAGAAGGAAATGATAATGCTGAAAAAATCTGGAATTTCCTTAAATCTAAAGGACTTACAGATGAACAGGTTGCCGGAATAATGGGTAGCCTCTGGGGTGAATCAAATCATTTTAATCCAGATTTAAATGAAGAAGGTAATGGTATTGGCTACGGTATAGCACAATGGTCTTTTGGTCGTAGAACTAATCTTGAAAATTATGCTAAAGAACAAGGTAAGCCAGTTTCAGATCTTGGCGTTCAGTTAAGCTTCCTTTGGCACGAATTGGAAACTTCGCAATCTGCCGCAAAAAATGCGATCACATCTTCAAATTCTATTCTTGAAGCTACAACTGCCTGGACCAATCAATTCGAAAGACCTCGCGAAGATTTGCGAGCTGGACGTATTCAAGAAGGTCAAGAAGTTGGAAATAGAATCCTTGCACAATTTGGCGGAAAATCAGGATCATCAAATTCATCCCAAAACTCATCATTAGGTGGGGATGGTGGAAAAATAACTTTCATTGGAGACTCGATCACAGTCGGTGTTCAAGATAAACTTTCATCAGCATTTTCGGGGTCAAATGTTTCCGCAACAGTTGGAGACTCAATCGCTGCTGCGACAAGCAAGCTACCTTCAGAGATTAATGATACGGTCGTCGTCAATCTTGGAACAAACGATAATTTTGACGAAGGTGCCGCAGAAAATCTTCTCGGAAAACTTAAAGGTAAGAAAATTTACTGGGTAAATAACTTTTCGAAAGGCGGAAATGCCAATTATGAAGTTATCAATCAAAAATTATCAGCATTTGCTTCGAAACATAGTGAAGTAAAAATTTTAGACTGGAAATCTTATGCTGAAAAAAATGGTGGAAGAAATCTTTATGCTAGCGACGGAATTCACCCAAACGCAGAAGGTCAAGAAGCTTATGTTAAGTTCTTACAAGGCGCCGTAAATGGATCAGGAAGTAATTCATCTTCATCAAAATCCTGCTCTTCATCTTCAAATGGAAGTGGTTTAAGCAATAATACAATTGCTGGACGTGCAATGGAATTAGCTCGCCCAGAATCTGATAAAGCTGCAGCCTATGCCGGTGAAGTTACAGATAAACAAAAGGAAGCTCTAAGTGCGACCGGATTGGACAGCTATGGTGAGCCTTACGTTCAAAAGGGAATGAGTTGCGATGCCTTCGTTTCGATGGTTATGAGTACAACCGTAGATCCAGAATATGCTAAGCATTGCTGTGGAGTCGCAAATCTTGTTCAATATATGCGTAGTAACCCAGATAAATATGAAAAAATACCTTATAACGGAAGTACAAGTAATATGAAACCGGGTGATATTATATCATCGGGAACTGGTGGTGGAGCTAGTGCACATATAGAATTTTATGTTCAAGTTAATGGGGAGGATAAGGTAGCAAATGCCGGATATAGTAGAACAACTGGCGTCATTGAACCAATGAATTTACAAATTATGGAAAGCTTGGGTGAAGTTGAAGTCTGGAGATGGAAAGGATAAACAATGCAAAATATCGATCAAACAACTAAAATTAAAATTTATTCGGTTTTAGCTATATTCATTTCAATTTCGATAATTATTATTGGCTGGTGGATCTGGAGTGATCTCTATTGTGGAAAATTAATCCTTACTGTCGCACCAGAAAGTTCTTTAATAAAAATTAATGGAAAAGATTTTAAAAACGGAACTCATACAATGACGCCTGGAAAATATAAAGTAGAAGTTTCAAAAGATGGCTTCGAGTCTACTTCTAAGGAGTTTGAAATAAAATCCGGGCAAAAAACAAATGTCCTACTTTCAATTGGACAAAAAGATCCAAAAGGTGATTGGTATTTAAAACATCAGGAAGATGATATTATTCGCTCCGGTGTTACTCATGAAAAAATTACTGACAAAATGAAAGATTTAATTTCAAAAAATCCAATCGTACGAGATCTACCATATACAAATACTACTAAAGGCTCCGTTACAACTGGTTTTACAGTTTCATACGTATTAAATCCAGAAGATAAAACAGAGATTTCAAAAATAAATGTTGTGATTTACAGCAAATGTAATTCTTCAAATTTCAACTTCTATAAAGATCTAGCAATTGATTGGATGAAATCGAAGCAAAAAGATGCTCTCGATAAATACACAGTTAATTATCTTGATCCAACCTGCGGTCAGGCGTAAAAATAACCTCACTAATTCAGTGAGGTTATTTTACATTCTTCGACTTTAATTTTATTTGTTGAGGTGATAATTGTCTGATATTTCGAAAAGTGTTTCGTTAACAATTTTTGGCGCTCCCCATCAAGCTCTGAAAAAACATCATCAAGTAAAATAATTGGTCTCTTTGCTGTTAAATCTGCTAAAACATCCGTTTCGATAAATTTCAAAGCTAAAACCAAACTACGATTCTCACCTCGGCTCGCCACATTTTGCGCCAACTTTCCATTAAAAACAAACTGAATATCATGCTTGTGCGGCCCAAAACTCGTATATCCCAAAATTTTATCCCGCTCAATATTTTTACTCAAAATGGCCAAAATTTCAGTTTTCGAAACTTTTTCGCCCAAATACTCAATCTTAATTTTATCTTGAACTCCTGAAATTTCAGAGTAAGTTTCTTCAATCTTTGAATTCAAAAGCTCCAAAAAATCGCATCGTTTTGAAATTATCTCCGAACCATATTCAGCAAGCATTAAATTCCATGGAAAAATCTCGTCTTGCGAAAAAATCTCACGTTTAAGTAGGTTGTTTCGCTGTTTTAGGGCTTTATTATATCTCGAAACTACCAACTGAAAACTTGGAAAAATTTGCGACAAAAAACGGTCTAAAAAATTTCGTCGTCGAGTTGGTGAACCGCTTAAAAGCTGCAAGTCATCTGGTTCAAAAAGAACCACGGGAACTCTCAAATTTGCGCTCAAGCGTGCTTTTTTGTCACCATCGATAATGAATTGCTTTTTTGATCTTTGAACCGCATCGTTAAAAGTTATCGTTCGAAAATTATCTTCCGAATCTTTCAGATCAATTCGAAACCAGCTTGAACCATCATTTTTCAAAATTTCTTTATCAATCGAACGAAAGCTCGTTCCTTGAAGCGAAAAATAAATTGCCTCAAGGAGGGAAGTTTTTCCACTACCATTCGCGCCAGAAATTAAAGTAGATTTTTCGCCGATCTCTAAAATAAAATCAGAATGCGTTCGAAAATTCTGAACTCTCAGAGTTTTTAAAATCATTAAATTCCTAACTTTTTAGTGGCATTACGATATGGATATAATCATCATTTTCAATATCTTTAAAAACGGTTGGGGCCAATTTTCCAGAAAAACCAAAAGATACTTTTGGAGATTTTAAATTTCCAAGTGCATGCTTAATATATGCTACATTTAAAGTGACTTCGCCGCCACCAGAAATTTCAGCATCAGTTTCAGATGTACTTTCGCCGACTTCACTTGCAATTGTATGAATCGATAATTTCGAATTTTCTTCATCGGCTCCCAAAATAATACTTACACCAAAATCACGTGTAAAAAATTCAGCAACTTTAATTGTTTGCAAAAAATCAGCGCGTTTAATCTTTAAAACAGTCTCGGTTGAATTTGGAATCAAGCGACGATATTCAACATATTTCCCGTCAATTAAATTGCTTATAACTAAGATTTCGCCAACCATAAATTGAATTTGGTTTTCATTAATAATAACCTCGATTTCATCAAGATTTTCAGGAATAACACCTGCAACTTTTTTCAAAACACCACTTGGAACGATTGATGCAAATTCTTGATCAGTTTCAAAAAGCTTCCGCTCACTCAAACGATAACCATCTGTCGCCGCCATATAAATATAATTTTCGAAAGTATGGAGGAAAACTCCGGTTAAAATTGGTCGTGAAGTGTCATTACTTACGGTGTCAACTTGACCAACGACTTCTTTAAAAATATCAGTGCCAATAAAAAATCTAGCAGTAGGATCGTCAATGGTTGGGAGTTCAGGAAAGTCTTCCGCCGAAAAACCATTAATTTTTGATTTATAATTTCCACTTTCAATTGAAATATTTTCACCCTTAACCTTAAAAGAAACATCACTACCAGATGGTAAGCTATCAATAAAGCTTTTAGTTAGTTTTTCAGGTAACATCACTGAACCAACTTTTTCGATTTTTGCGCTAATTTTTTGTGAAATTGCAATCTCTAAATTAGTTGCAGCAATTAAAAGTCTCGAACCATCCGTTTGAAAAAGGATATATTCAAGACTAGGCAGGCTCGTTTTATTACTTGCAATTCCTGCAATATTATTGAGTGCCTTAGCTAAATCATCTTTTCGAACAGTTAATTCCATAAAAATTTTAAATCCTTTTTCTTAGAGGTTGTAATTATAATAATAGGTGTTGTGGAAACTGTGGAAAACCAAGCTCTCACTACTTAAAATTATATCATTTTTTGTGTGGAAAATCAAAGTAAAACTTTATGAAAAACTATGTGGAAAACTCAAAGGTTTTCCATAAATTTCAATTTTTGAAATTATATATAGTTAAATTGTGGAAAATTTGCAGGAAGTTTCAACAAACATTGAAAAGACTTTTACTAACAAATAAAA
>USNP01000029.1 GCA_900556165.1 uncultured bacterium | reverse complement strand
TATAAGTAAAGGATATATTGTAAGTTGGTGGGCGATAGAGGACTTGAACCTCTGACTTTCACAACGTCAATGTGACGCTCTAGCCAACTGAGCTAATCGCCCATGTTTTTATTTTAACAAAGCTTGCAAGAAAATTCAAGTGGTGATAAAATAAAAGGTAGTTAAAAATATTATTTTCGAAAGGAATTTAAAGAGTGGAGAACAAAGAAAAAGACGAAAAACTTTTCAAAATGCGCCACAGCCTTGCGCATATTATGGCAGCAGCAGTTCAACGAATTTACCCAGATGCAAAGTTCGGTGTGGGGCCAGCAATTAACGATGGATTTTATTACGATATTGACTTGGGCGAAAATAAAATTTCAGAGAAAAATTTTGGTAAAATTGAAAAAGCAATGCGGCGAATTATTGCTGAAAAACAAGATTTTGTGCGAAGCGAAATTTCAATTGAAGAAGCAATTTCTTGGGCAAAAGAAACTAACCAGCCTTATAAATTAGAGCTTTTGAATGATTTAAAAAATACTGGCACAACAGACGCAAAAATCCTTGCGGAAGGTGATTTTGAGCTTGGTAATGGCGCGGAAACAGTAAGTTTCTATATGAATGGAAATTACAAAGATTTGTGCCGTGGTCCGCATCTTTCAAACACTGGCGAAGTTGGTGCTTTTAAGTTGATGCGTGTGGCGGGTGCTTATTGGCGTGGTGATGAAAAAAATCCGCAAATGCAGCGGCTTTATGGTGTAGCTTTCGAAACGCAAGAAGAACTTGATGAATATCTTGATCGAATGGAAGAAGCCAAAAAACGTGATCATCGTAAGCTTGGTAAAGAACTTGATTTATATACTGTTTCACCACTTGTAGGAATTGGTTTACCACTCTTCACGCCTCGCGGAACAATTTTGCGCGATGTTTTGGCAAACTATTCAAATCAATTACGTCAAAAATACGGTTTCGAAAAAGTTTGGACTCCACACATTACTAAAAAAGATTTGTATGAAAAATCTGGTCACTGGGCAAAATTTGGTGAAGAACTTTTCTTGGTGAAATCGCAGGTTACTGGCGGTCAATTTGCTTTAAAACCTATGAATTGCCCTCACCATACACAAATTTTTGATTCAAATCCACGAAGTTATAAAGATTTGCCAATTCGCTATCTTGAAACAACAACAGATTATCGTGATGAACAGACTGGCGAGCTTGGTGGTTTGAACCGTGTTCGTTCATTAACTCAAGATGACTCGCATATTTTTTGCCGAACTGATCAAATTGAGGGAGAAATTCAAAACTTATTGGCGGCAGCTCACGAGCTTTACTCTGGAATTGGAATGAAACTTCGCGTGCGTTTAAGTTATCGTGATGATTCTGATAGCTATCTTGGCGACTTATCTGTTTGGGAAAGTGCACAAAATCAGCTTAAAAAAGCAGTAATTTCGAATAACTTAGATTATTTCGAAGAAGAAGGTGAAGCAGCATTTTATGGTCCGAAAATTGATTTTATGGCAACCGACGCAATTAGCCGAGAGCATCAAGTTGCAACTGTGCAATTAGATTTTGTCCAACCAGAACGATTTGAGCTTTCATATAAAAATTCTGAAGGTCAAGATGAACGACCAGTGATGATTCACTGTGCTTTGCTTGGTTCGATTGAGCGATTTATGAGTGTTTATATTGAGCATAAGGCTGGTTGGTTCGATTTTTGGGCAGCTCCAGAACAAGTTCGAATTTTAACAATTAATGATACTTTAAATGATTACGTTGAAGAAATTTTGAAAATTCTTTCTGAGACTGTACTTAACTTGCCAGTTAAATTCAATGAAATTCGTTATTCTGTTGATAATCGAAATGAATCTTTGGGCAAAAAGATTCGCGAGGCTACTGCGATGAAAATTCCAGTTCAGTTAATCGTTGGACCTAAAGATAAAGAGAATAATGAAGTGAGTGTCCGTTTTAGAAAAGATGGCGAATTTGTTGAAGAGAAAGTTTTGCTACAATCACTTGCTGATTTTCTTCAAAATATATAAACCATGAATACATTAATTATAATTACCGGACCTACTGCAAGTGGGAAAACTGGCTTGGCTATTAAATTAGCCAAGCTTTTTGGCGGTGAGATTATTTCTGCAGATTCACGTGCAATTTATAAGGATATTGATATAGCTTCAGCTAAGCCAACTATCGAGGAGCGAGATGGTGTTCCGCATTGGGGCTTTGATTTAGCTGTGCCTGGTGAACGCTTTACAGTGGCAGATTTTAAGGAGTATGCATATTCCAAGATTGAGGATATTTTAAGTCGAGGGAAAATTCCATTTTTAGTTGGAGGAACTGGTCTGTATATTGATGCAGTCTTATATGATTATAAATTTGGTGGGGATGTTGATGAAAAGTTTCGAAAAAAACTGAGTCAAAAAAGTATTGAAGAGTTGCAGCAATATATTTTTGAAAATAAAATTGAAATGCCTGAAAACAATAAAAATAAGCGTTATTTAATTCGAGCTATAGAGAAAAGCATAAGTAAAAAGGTTGGAGGTTGTAATAAATACAATAAATATAATAATATTGTTGTAGGAATTACAACAGATCTCGAAAAGCTTCGAGAAAGAATCTCGTTAAGAAATGAACAATTTTTTAACTCGGGAATTATAGAAGAGTATAAAAAAGTTAAACAAAAATATGGAATTGGTTCCGAGGCTGTAACAGCTAATGCATATCCGCTAATTGAAAAGTACTTAAGTGGTGAGTTGAGTGATAATGAATTAATTGAAAAGATGAATATACAAGACTGGAGGCTAGCTAAAAGGCAGATAACTTTCATGAAAAGGAATAAAGATATTAATTGGCTAAATTTATCTGATGCTGAACAATTTATTATTTCGAAAATAACAAAATGAATAAAAAAGTTATAAAAGGTATGGTTGTTTTTAAAAAAATATGATAAAATATAGCTATGGAACAGAGTATAAATGCACTATTCGGATCGAAAACAAGGGTTAAACTTTTGAACCTATTTTTCAATAGTCCGGATCAGAAATTTTATGTTCGTGAAATATCGAGGATAATCGATGAGCAGGTTAATTCTGTTCGAAGAGAGTTGACCAATCTCGAAAGTGTTGGTGTTGTAAAAAGTTCAACAGAAGATAGAAAAATATACTATCAAGCCAATCAAAGATTTAAGTATTACCTACCTCTTAGAGTGATTTTTGCTGGTGTAAAAATAGGGGATGATATTTCTATTGATAAAAAAATATCAGATATAGATAAGTGGCAGTCCGAGCTGTCATATATACAAAATGAAGTTGAATTATTAGTTCTTTTTGGGGTTCTTGCTGATGATCCTAAATCTAATATAGATATGTTATTGGTTGGGGATAATTATGGACATAAGTTATCAGAATGGGCTTCAAAAATTGAGAATAAAGAGGGTCGTGAGCTTAACTATATGATTTTATCGATGGAAGATTTCTATTACCGTTACACTACACAGGATACATTTATAAAAGGTTTATTTGAGAGTAGTCATAAGGTAATTTTCGATAAAGAAGATCTTCTCAAAAAATTATAATTCTTATAACTGGAGGAAAAATGTTTGATATTGAATATAAGGGTGCGAATACTGTTGTAATTTCTACAAAGAAAATTTCACTAATAACCGATCCGAAACAATCTATTTTTGGCGAGAAAGATTTAGTTTTGAAAGATGGAGTTGAACTTGCTACGGAAGATAGGTTTGCGACATATAGTGATGATTTTAAGCTTTCTATAAGTTATCCGGGTAGTTATGAGGTTTCCGATTTTATAATTAACGGATTTCAGGAACAGCGCCATATTGATGACGAAAAGGACGGCAAAAAATCTGTAATTTATAGTATTGAAGTTGCTGGTGTTAGAATTGGACTTCTTGGGAACATTGATCATAATCTATCTGATGATCAACTTGAGAATTTGGGGATTTTGGATATTTTGATTTTGCCAATTGGTGGAGGTGGATACACTCTGGATGCAACTTCTGCGGCGAATATTGCAAGGCGATCTGATGCGAAAGTTATTATTCCTATTCATTATTCTGATGATGGAATTAAATATGCAGTTTCACAGTCTGATTTTTCTCTTTTCGAAAAAGAGCTTGGAGTTGAAGTTGAAACAACAGTTAAGTATAAAGTTAAGTCGATTGCAAGTTTGCCAGAAAAAATGACACTTGTAAAAATTGAGAGATCTAAATAAAACCAAAAGAGCTTAGAAATAGGCTCTTTTTATATATGAAAAATCCCACAAAAATGTGGGATTTTTCGTTCGAAGAAAATATTATAAAATACCTTTTTTCTTCAATGTTCGGATAGCTGCTGTGCTCAAATTTAGGCGAACCTTTTTGCCGTCGATAATAACGGTTTTCTTCTGAATGTTTGGTTTAAAAGTTCGTTTTGTGCGTCGCAATGAAAAGCTAACGTTATTTCCGTGTTGCTTTCCTTTTCCTGTTAAATCACATACTGCCATTTTAACTCTCTTTACTTTAATATTTACAATCTGTTCCATTATATCGTATTTTTAAAAAAACGTCAAGTGGTGTATAATAGATGTATGGTTTTTGGAATATTTTTATCTATAATATCAATATTGATCGCAATGATTATCCACGAATTTTCTCACGGATTTGTTGCATACTTGTTAGGTGATCGTACAGCAAAGGATGAGGGGCGGTTAACGTTAAACCCTTTTGCACATTTGGATCCGTATATCAGCATTATTCTACCGATCCTTTGTGTTTTGTCGAATCTTCCAGTAATCGGTGGCGCAAAACCTGTTCCAGTTGATTCTAACGAATTAAAGGGAGGTAAATGGGGAATGGTGCTTGTTGCGATGGCTGGACCTATTTCTAATTTCGTTTTAGGTTTAGGTGCTTTCACGGTTGCACACGCATTAAATCTGTCAAGTAGTGAGATTGGCGTAATTTTATATAGATTTACACTTATTAATTTGAGTTTAGCAATTTTTAATCTAATTCCAATACCACCATTGGATGGTTCAAGGATTTTATACCCGTTAGCACCGGATTTTGTTCAAGACTTCTTTGATAAAATAGAATCATATGGATCAATATTCATTCTGGCATTAATGTTTGTTTTTTCAACAGTGATTTCAAATTATATTAGTTTTTCGATGAGTTTGATTTTAGAATTTTTTGCAGCATTCTTGCGAATTTTTGGATTATAATATTCGAAAATACTGGATTTTTATTTTAAAAATTGATATAATTAAATTAGCCCTGTTGGCGTATGATTTTTTCCTGAATAATCATTGATAAGGAGCTCCAAACGATGATTTGCTATCGTGGTAGCAGATTGCGGAGATATCCACCGTATAATTTTATGCGGGAAAAATATCAAAACCAACAGGGCTTTTTATTTCGAGTAAAATTTGCTATAATAGAAAAAGCTTGTTAGGTAATCGCTAGCTGAAAAGCTAGAGGAAAGTCCGGGCAGTATAGAGCAAGACAGTTGTTAACGACAACCGAGGGAAACCTTAGGGAAAGTGCCACAGAAACGATACCGCCTGAAAAGGTAAGGGTGAAAGGAGTGAGGTAAGAGCTCACAGTTGCTCGTGGTGACGCGAAGCAAGAGGTAAACCCTGTCTACTGCAAGGAGAATTATAAAAAATGGTTGCTCGCCATAATTCGATAACCGCTCGATTTAAAGAGTAATCTTTAAACTAGATAGATGATTACCCACGACAGAACCCGGCTTACAGACAGGCTTTTAATGAGAATAATAAAAAACACACTCCTTTTGAAAGTGTGCTTTTTATTATTTTTGAAAATTATTTTACCGATTCAGCAATTTTAGCAAAAGCTTTTGGCTCTCTAACTGCTAATTCTGCAAGAATCTTTCGGTCTAACTCAATATTTTTAGCTTTTAGTCCAGCGATAAGTTTACCATAAGTTGTTCCGTTTTCACGTGCAGCGATATTGATTCGAGTAATCCAAAGAGCTCGAAGATCGCGTTTGCGGTTTCGGCGGTCGCGGTATGCATATTGCAATGAGCGAATTACACCTTGTTTAGCTAAACGGTATGAACGTGTTCGTGCATGTTGCATTCCTTTAGCTGCTTTTAGGATTTTCTTATGCTTTGCTCGTGCTGTTACACCTCGTTTTACTCGCATATTATTTTACTCCCAATGCTCGTTTAATATTTTTAGCCATTGCACCTTCTACGGTTGCAGTGGTGTTGATTCGTCGTTTTCGACTCTTGCTTTTCTTTGAAAGCATGTGGTTCTTAAAGGCTCGACGGCGTACTACTTTGCCGCTTCCAGTAAGCTTCATTCGCTTAGCTGTGCCTTTATGTGTTTTCATTTTAGGCATTATTTACTCCTTACTACTAAACTCAGATTGCGGCCAGCCATCTGAGGTTGCTGTTCGACGATAGCATAATCCTCAAGAAGGGAAATAATCTTATTAGCCATTTCGAAACCAATTTCTTTGTGAGCCATTTCGCGACCCTTAAAAACTATTTGAATCTTAACTTTATTTCCGGCTTCAAGAAATTTTTTAACTTTTCGAAGTTTTATTTCAAGATCTCCAGAACCAATTTTAAGTCCAAAACGCATCTGTTTTAGTTCTACTTGTTTGGCTTTTCGCTTATTTTTCTGCTGTTCTTTCATCTTTTGATATTGAAATTTACCCCAATCGATGATTTTTACAACAGGCGGTTCAGCATTTGGTGAAATTTCGACAAGGTCTAATCCGGCATCTTGAGAAAGCTTAAAAGCTTCTTTTGAGCTCATTATTCCAAGCTGTTCACCGCTTTGGCCAATAACTCGAACTTCGCGAGCGCGAATTTCTTCGTTGATTCGAATTTTTTTGCTAATATTTCCTTCCTTTCGAGTTGCTATTTTTCAGCAATTTACTCGAATATTATTTTACCAAATTTTTCTAAATAAATCAAGTTATTTATTGAAAATCATTTTTCTGCCTATATTGGAGAGATTCACTAATGTGGTTTGGTTTTATATCTTTCGAAGAATCAAGGTCGGCGATAGTTCTTGAAACTTTTAAAATTTTTAAGTAGGAACG
>USNP01000028.1 GCA_900556165.1 uncultured bacterium | reverse complement strand
TTAACACTTTTATGAAAAATCATAACTGCAACATCAAAAGTACCATCTATTTTCGGCAATTCATGGCGAATGATTTCATAAACTCGACGACGAATGCGATTTCGCCCGACTGCGCTTTTTAAAACCTTTTTCGAAACCACCACAGCGAAACGTGAATCTTTGCGGCGCGGATTTTTTGCAAATTTCACAGTAATTTTTTGTGTACGAACCGAACTCCCGTTTGAATAGACATAGCGTAAACTACCATGACCGTGAAATCTATTTTTATAAGCTAACATAACTGTTTATATTTTATCATTTTTTAAGTAATTTAGCAAATTAAAACGAGCTCATAGCAAGCCCGTTTTGAAATTTATTATAGGTTAACAATAACTTTTTTATTCGACCAGAATGATGGTTGATAATGAAGTTTTAATGAAGAACCGGTAGGGACTTCAAAAATCATAGAACCGCTCTTTTTACCACCTTTCACTAAATTACCAGAGCCAAGACTGTCTGGCAAGCTATAGGTTTGAAAATCAAACCTTTCAGCAGCTCCATTAGAATCTTCAGCCTTAAATTCGAAAACATTATAGTTCATCTCAGTTTCAGATTTATTTTCAATCTTTACTGAAACTTTTACGTATTCTTTACCATCTTTTGGCTTTATGTAAGCTTTTTCAGACTTCCAGTTTCGCTCAAACTTTTCAACGGTTAATTCTTTTCCGTCAAATGCAATTATATCACCAACCTTAAATTCAGTTTTTTCCTCTTTCTTGGATTCTTTATTTTGAATTTGAGATGATCCGTTTGATTCAGGTTTTTTGTTTTCACCAACTTTTTCAGCCTGTTTAGATTGGCCGCCAACAACAATAATTACAACTATAACAATCCAAAACCAAGCTTTTTTATAAAAAGGTTTTTCAGATTTAGTTTTTGTAGAGACTATATTTGATTGTTTACCATCATTAGAACTTATAGTTGGTTTTTCTTCTTTCATTAGAACTCCCTTTAAAAATTTTAATTATTACATAATTATTTTACCCCCCCCCCAGACCATTTTGTCAAGTATAAAAATAAAAAAGAGGTTTTAAAATCCTCTTTTATTTTAATCTCGTTTTAACATTACAGTAAAAGCTTCACTCGGAATTTCAACATTTCCAAATTTCTTCATTCGCTTTTTACCACGTTTTTGTTTAGCTAACAATTTCTTCTTTCGAGAAACGTCACCGCCATAAAGATATCCCGTCACATCCTTTCGATAAGCTGAAATATTCTCACGTGCAATGAATTTTCCACCAATTGCCGCCTGAATTGCCACCTGGAAGTTCTGTCGCGGAATTACTTCTTTCAATTTTGCTGTAATTTCACGACCCATTCGCACACTTTCTGAACGATGACACATCACCGAAAGTGCATCAACCATTTCACCCGCAACATAAAAATCCACGCGTACTAAATCTTCTACTAAATAATCCCAAAGCTCGTAATTGAATGAGCCATAACCAGATGTAACACTCTTAAGTTGATCGTAAAAATCAGTCAAAAGATTCGCAAGCGGCGCCTCAAAAGAAATCAAAACACGCTCATCGATATAACTCAAATTTTTCTGAAGTCCACGTTTCGAAACGATTAGCTGAATTACCGCACCAACATAGTCTTTTGGCACCACAATTTCACCCTTAATCCACGGCTCACGAATTTCAGAAATTCTTGTTTGATCTGGTAAATCAGCCGCGCTCTTAATATCCAATTCTTCACCTGTTGTTAAAATCACGTGATAGTCGGTCGAAGGGTTTGTAACCACTAAGTCCAAATCATATTCACGCTCCAAACGCTCGCGCACAATATCCATATGAAGAAGTCCAAGAAAACCAATTCGCACGCCAAACCCTAAAACTGGTGAATTTTCCGGCTCAAATTGAAGTGCCGAATCACTCAAACTCAATTTTTCAACTGCATCTTTCAAATCTTGGTAATCTTCGTTCGAAACTGGAAAAAATCCAGCGTATACAAACGGTTGAACATTCTGATAGCCAGGCAATGGTTCATTAGCGGGATTTTTCGAAAGTGTTACCGTATCACCAACTTTCGCCTCACGTGTAGTTTTTAGGTTTGTCACGATATAGCCAATTTCACCTGAACCCATTTTTTCGAAAGGTGTCATTTTTGGTTGAAGTTTGCCAATTTCAAGCGCCAAACCTTTCGAGTCTGTCGCCATTATTTTAATTTCATCACCTTTTTTTAGCTCGCCAGAAAAAATTCGGACATACAAAATCACACCACGATAGTCATCATAATAACTGTCAAAAATTAAAGCTTTTAGTGGTTTCATTTATTGTCTCCAAATATTTTTTCAAAATCTTGTTTTGCCTTAGCTGAATCTTTTCGTGAATAATTTATAAAAATATAAATTCCATCATCAATTTCTTCAGTCATAACAGTACCGCCAGGTGAAACTTTTGGCTCACGAAAAACCTTCGCTCTATTTCCGTGTTCATTAAATTCCTTTTTTTCACCTAAAATATTTCGAATAACCTGCGGATTTTTCTTGTGATTCTCCTTAACAAAATTAATAAAATCCCTACGCCCAAGTTCCTCTTCTTGACGTTCCACAATCTCCTCGATTTCCTTTTCTGAATCAACTTTTTTAGGAAAAATAACTTCACCCTTCAAAGAATAAAAAAGCTGCTCAACCAAGTTTCGATCTACTGCGAAAAATTCAGTCTCCGCAATTCGACTTTTACTAAAAATTTCATGAATCATCTTTTCTTTAGCCTGATAATTTTCAGTTTTAATTGCGATAACCCTCTTTAAACCGGCTATATTATCATAACCATTTTTTTCAAGATTATACATTCGACTTTCGAAATTATCATTACTTGAAATTCCAATTTTATAAACGCCTTTTATAACGGATTTCATCAAATATATAATACCAACTTTATCGTTAGTCATTTATTCAACCTCCTTTGGAGCCGGAATACGTTCAATTACTGCGTTCAAAACATCTTCAACACCCATTCCAGTTTTTGCTGAAATGTGTAAAATTTCGTTTTCCTCGCAACCGAGTAAATTAATTACCTCTTTCGAAACTCTTGGAATATCAGCTGCCGGCAAATCAATTTTATTTAAAACAGGAATAATCTTTAGATCAGCTGCAATTGCAAGGTAAACATTTGCGAGCGTTTGTGCTTGAATTCCTTGCGAAGCATCTACCACTAAAATCGCACCTTCGCAAGCTTGAAGCGAACGCGAAACCTCGTATGAAAAATCAACATGCCCTGGTGTATCAATTAAATTAAGCTCAATATCCTTCCAATTCATCGTTACAGGTGCAAGTTTAATTGTAATACCTTTTTCACGCTCCAATTCCATTGAATCCAAAAGTTGAGATTTCATATCACGTTTTTGAACTGTTCCCGTGATCTCCATCATTCGATCTGCCAAAGTTGATTTTCCGTGATCAATATGTGCAATAATACAAAAATTTCTAATATTTTCCAAATTCATAAACTTTCTATATTTTAACATATAATTAAAAATCAGGCAAATTATTTAACCTTAAATTGCACAAAAATTATCTTTTTAATTTGAGCAATAATTGGTTCAGATTCTTCTAATTTTAAAATTTTAGCAGACAAAATATAAACCACAGAACTTACTAAACCAATGAAAATAAATTTTGGAAAAGTCGAGAAAAAGCGTAAATCCGAGCCCATCAATGGCATTTGAGCTACCAAAAAATAGCAAACAATGCCAGATAAAGCACTCGCGATAATCATTCGAATTATCCCTGAAATAAATTCCACATCAAAAAGCCCATCAATTATTTTTCTCATCAAAAATAACAAAATAATTATCTCCAAAACCGCACCGATAGCCTGTGCCCAAGCTAAACCATAAGCACCAAATTTAAAAACTAAACTAAAAATAATCGCTAACACAATATTTAGACCAATCGCCACCAAAGAAATATAAAACGGTGTTTTTGTGTCTTTCATCGCATAAAAACTCCTCGCCGCAATATGATAAACAGACCTTGCAAAAATTGAAAGCACCAAAACCCCTAAAAGTCCAGCAATCAAGTCATCGCCACCATTTTTAATAAAGCTTACAATATAGCCTCGCAAAAAGAAAAACATCACCGAAACTGGTAGAGCAAGAAAAACAATCATTCGAAGCGCAGACTGCAAATCTTTTCGAAAGAGATCTTTACGCCCAATAGCCAATCGCTCAGTAAGATTTGGGAAAAATGCAGTTGAAATTGCTACACCAATCAAATTAACCGGCATCATTTGAAGTGTTAAGCTTTGAGAATAAGCACGCACTGTCCCTGACCCCATTCGACTCGCCATATTTGTTTCAACAATTGAATTTACATAATCTAAACCTTGATCCATCGATCGAGTTGGTAAAAGTTTCATCACTTGCTGAAAACCTTTATTCTTCCAAAAAATCTTGAATTGATATTTAAAATCAACCCCAATTAATCCAGCCGCAGCAATAAATAGTTGAAGAACTGATCCAAAAGCAACACCAATCGCGACACCCATAATTCCACCTTCAAAGATCTGAATACCGAAAATATTAATCCCATTCGTAAAAAATATCGTTCCGATAATAATTCCAATATTGTAAATTGCTGGAGCAAGTGCTGAAAAAGTAAATCTCCCAATCGCCTGCTGGATACTCGTCAAAACTGTTGCAATTGCAAAAAGAAACGGATTTATCGCAATTACCCGCATCATCGAAACCGCCAAAGCTCGCGAAGATTCACTCAATCCTGGACCAACGATATATTTCACTAACGGTTCAGCAAAAATAATAATCAAAACAGACGTAATTAGCGTCAAAAAGGCTAATAAATTCAAAACGCTCGAACTTAATTCCCAGGCAGACTTCTTATTTCGATTCGCCATTCGCTGGTTAAAAACTGGAATAAATGTCACACTCAACGCACCAGAAACAAGAATAAAAAACATAAAATCCGGAATCGTAAATGCCACCGTATAGGCATCAATTCCATCTGGATAAGAATCTAAATAATACGAGTTTAAAAGCCTATCACGCAAAAATCCCAACAAGCTCGACAAAAGAGTCGAGCTCGCTAGAACTATCGCTGCAAATTTAATCGTTAATCTTGAATTAGCTTTCGAAACAATTGATCTAACTTTCGATTTCATAATTAATCGTGAAGTTTAACTTCCTTTGGCAATTTAGCATTTTTTAAAATTTCAGCAACTTCTTTTTCGTCTAAAGTTTCTTTTTCAAGAAGTGCATCAGTCAAATCTTTGAGCGGTTTTTTATTCGCTTTCAAAATTAAAGCTGCACGATTTACCGCCTCTTTAATCAATTTCGCAATCTCTACATCGATTTTTTCTGCCGTTTTTTCAGAATATGGTCGTTCACGAGTCATTTTATCGAAGAACATTCCTGAATTTTCTTCATGGAAAACTTGATCAAGCAAATCTTCACCCATACCAAATTCAATCACCATATTTCGAGCAATATCTGTTGCATTTCGAAGATCACTAGAAGCACCTGTTGAAATTCCAGCCTCACCATAAATCAACATTTCAGCCTGGCGTCCGCCCATTGCGCGTGCTAAAATATCTTTATATTCAAAAATATTCGTATAACTTCGATCTTCGGGTGGTAAGAACCAAGTGACTCCACCTGTTCCACCACGAGGAATAATTGTTACTTTATGAACGGGGTCTGAATCTGGTAAAACATGACCAACCACAGCATGACCAGCTTCATGCCAGGCAGTAGTTTCGCGCTCTAAATCACTCATCACCTTCGATTTTCGCTCTGGACCAATCGCAACTTTTTCGAAAGCTTCAGTTAAATCATCGTTAGTAATAACTTCACGATTATTTCGTGCCGCCAAGATTGCAGCTTCGTTAGCAATATTAGCAAGATCAGCACCAGCCGAACCAGCTGTTTTCTTTGCTAGAGCGTTTAAATCAACCGATTCATCAACTTTTTTATTCTTGAAATGAACCTCTAGAATCGCCAGGCGATCCTTTCTTTCAGGAAGAGAAATTTCAACACGGCGATCAAAACGGCCAGGTCGAAGAAGTGCTGGGTCAAGAACGTCCGCACGGTTTGTTGCTGCAAGAACAATAACACCAGTATCTTTTTCGAAACCATCCATTTCAACCAAAATCTGGTTCAAAGTTTGTTCACGCTCATCATGGCCACCACCCATTCCTGAGCCACGTTTTCGGCCAACTGCGTCAATTTCATCAATAAAGATAATCGCAGGCGCATTCTTTTTGGCCTTCGAAAACAGATCTCGAACACGTGAAGCACCAACACCAACAAACATTTCCATGAATTCTGAACCAGAAATCGAGAAGAAAGGAACTTTCGCTTCACCAGCAACTGCACGAGCAAGCATTGTTTTACCAGTTCCTGGATTTCCAACCATCAAAACACCACTTGGAATTTTTGCACCCATTTTTTGGTATTTTTTAGGATCTTTCAAGAAATCCACAACTTCATATAAATCCTGTTTTGCATTCTCATTCCCCGCAATATCTTCAAATTTAATCTTCTTTTTATCTTCACCATAAAGTTTTGCTCGAGATTTTCCAAAATTCATTGCTTGAGAGTTCTGACCATTTGCAGAACGCATAATAAACATAAAGAAAGCAACAATAGCGACAACAGGAATAATTATAACTGCAAGATTCCATATCACTTCTGATGAATTATCAACTGGCATAACTTCTACAGTAGTTTTACCCTTTTCAAGACCTTGCTCATAAATAGTTCCGCTCTCTTTAACCGATTTTTCAGTCGCTTTCTTTTCACCTTTTTTGGTAATTTTTACATCATTTCCTTGAATTTCAAGCTTTGAAATCTCACCTTTATTTGCACGCGAAATTATATCTGAAATCGCAACTTCTTTCAAACCATTTGAAAAAAAGCCTTGACTCAACCAAACTCCGCCAAAAATAGCCACAATTATAATCCAAAAAAAAGCATTAGCAGCATATCGTGAAACTTTTTTATTATTCCCCTTATTCATCAATTTCCTTTCTGTTCGTTCAGTAAATCTATCTTA
>USNP01000027.1 GCA_900556165.1 uncultured bacterium | reverse complement strand
TAATTTTTCAAGTTTAGCGTTATTATCAGTGTTAATAATGGCTTTTTGCAAATCTTCAAGAGTCTTAATTTTTAAATCAACATTAACAGTATTTTCTATAGTAAAATAGAACACCTCTTTTAAAAAGTTATATGTAATGTCATTATCAATAATATCTATTAGTTTATCCTTATCTTTACAACTAATATTTTCCGAATTTTTTACTAAGCTAATCATGCTTGATTTGACATCATCACTTTCTTTAATTAGATGTTTACCAACAAAATAATTTAAAGCATCAGTAGAATCTTCCATTTTTCCCACCTTCAATTTTTTCATTAATATTTTAGACGGATTTCTGCTCCGACTCAATAAGTAGCCAATAACATTCGGAGAATATCCCTGAAGACTCACTTCGAAAACTGCAAGAAATTCATTCACGAAAGTTACTCTTCCAACATGACTTCGATGATTTTGATTTAACATGAGCATATCCATAAAAGTTGCAAAACATAGATTATACATAGCTTTATCTCCATTCTGTTGTTTTTGTTGTTTTTAGGCAATAGATTCAAAACATATTTAGCGATATACTAAAACCATCAAAGGAATAAGTCGACTTCCCCCTCTGATAAACCTTTTACTTTCATTATACTCTTTTAAGGAGGAAAATTCTCTTGCTAACATTACTTATCTTTTTACCATATCTTCTAACCTCAGCTGCTGCGATATATTTCACAAATAAAAGGTCTAGAAAATAATTGACTACAGGTTTATATTAGGTTATGTAAGCCCCACTAATATAAACCTGCCTCTATGGGGCTATTAAGGAGAAAAACTATGCTTCCACAAAACACTCAAAATCAAACCGATATCACTCATCAACTGGCGAATCCGTTTCAGCTTGAAGTTGCCAAATCACTTTCGAAGGAGATGGCGGTGCTTCAAAAGAATCAGCTTCTGACGGCAGACATTCTTAACAAAGTAGGCGACCTTTCGAAGCTCGAGGCAGATATTCTGGCAAAAACTCCCCATGCCAAGGAACGCACAGATTTCATCATCAAGACTTTTGCTTTGGTCGCCTCCCAACAGATAAGATAGGAGGTTCCCTATGAATGAATTTATCTTACCCATAATCGTTGCCGTTGCTCTTGGCTTTGTGGCTGGCGTTATTGCCTTGTTGGTATATCTTGATTCTCAATCTAAAAAACAACCTGTCAAAGAGAAAAACAAAAATCTTCCTCCTGTTTACACTGACGAAGAAATTGAACTAGCTCAATTTCTCGAGAGTAGGCAAGCCATCAATGAGGCATTCCTCTCAGCTCAGGCGGAACTACTCAAAGAACTTAGAAAGTGAAGTAATTTTTACATCACCGAACAAAACAGCAATATGATAGTACCTTAACAGATATAGCACCATTCTCATCGCTCCTAATCCATAAACTGCTTATGCTCCCTTTTGCTAGCGGTTTCTGGTATGCTCGGAGCGTCACAAACAGAAAGGATTTTAAAATGACACAACCAACTCAACCAAAGAAATTCAAAACCATCCTCGCTGATGTTCCCTATATGAAGAACCAAACAGGTAGCTACGGAGCCTGCAAGCATTACAACCTGATGAGCCACGAAGAAATCCGCAATATGCCCATCAAGGACATCGCTGCAGACAACGCCCATCTCTGGTTTTGGACTTCCAACTCTTATATGGAAGAATCTTACGATATTATTCGGGCGTGGGGCTTTGAGCCAAAAAGCATTTTTACTTGGGTTAAACCAACTCTGGGCTTGGGAACTTATCTCCGAAATTCCACCGAGCATGTCATTTTCGCAACTCGAGGAAAAGCTCCCATCAAGTTCAAGGGGCAGATGAATTGGGGTTTCTTCCCCAAACAAGACCACAGCCACAAGCCCGAAGAACTCTTCGCTATCATCGAACGCTGTTCTGAGCCAGATTATTTGGAGCTCTTTGCACGGAGACCTGTGTCTTCCAATAAAAAATGGGCTATATGGGGTAATGAAGTTGAGAGCGACATTATTATCTCTCACTATCCCGTTCCTCAATATTCTAAAAATCCCATTGACTACAGAAAGGCAGATGATGACTCGTGCGAAAAATAGTTGGCTACACCTTGCTTTTCGTTCTACTGGCATATTTAGTCAATCGGGCGATTTACTGGCTAATCGAAATTGCCCTACCCTTAAGCCTGCTTGCCATATTACTTGGTGGCGGAATGCTTGCTTTTCACTACTGGAAAAACAAAAGAGATTGGAGGTGAACCGATGAAGCGCCCAACAAATTTTGAAGCATTCGAGATGGATTACACTCGCCCTGTGGAATTTCAAGACATACTAGATTTGATGGTGCGACTCTCAGGCTACACCAGACGCCAGCCCTTCGTTTTGGAGATTCGTTTAATGAAAAACAAGGTGCGATATTTGCTTCTCAGTAGCCCACTGGACACACCCTATTTACACAAAATGTTGCAGGTTTCCAATGACATTCAGTTTTCGAAACTTCGCCCTAAAGAGCGAAAAACATTTGAAAAAGCGTGGCGCGTAGCTATCAAACGCAACCATTTTAGTCTCAAAACAGATGGCGTTGAAAATTTCACTCGTTCCTTTTTAGCACTATGCCATCACCTCAAACCATTGGAGGAAATCTGCGTGCAGGTTGTGGTGGGCAAGTCTCGTTCGCCAAAACCGCTGGCTCGGGATTTATCGCATCTTAACGCCACTTGGTGGTAGTGGATTTCAGGGAATATCCCAAAGCTTTCCAAAGACACCGATAAGCTGATTCGGGAAAAACTCCGCCACGCCCAGTTTCAAGCAGATGTACGGATTGGCGTGCGAAGTGATAGCCATTTTCGTAAGAATGAGCTATACCATACCGTTTTAGGATCCTTTCGAATGTTAGAATCCAGCGGTGTCGAATTTTTTCTTAACCAGATTTCAAGAGAGAAAGTTAATAAGGTTCAAATTCCGTGGGCTTTTCCGCTCACCCTTTCTTCGCAGGAGCTTGCCAGTTTTTGGCTTGCCCCTATTGGCGAAGGCGAGCTGGCTGGGATTGCCAATATTCACCCCAAAATTCTCCGTCTGCCTTTGGGCTATAAAGTTCCAGATGTGCCTGTTCAAAAATTTGGTGAAAGTATCAAAAACGAACCGCTCCAGATTTTACCTCGAGACGCCACTCAGCATCTCTTGGTATTAGGTGGAACGGGCGTTGGAAAATCTACCTTGCTTGCCCAGCTCATTTTGACAGATATTCAGGCAGGCAGAAGTACGCTGTTAATTGACCCCAAAGGCGACTTAGTACGAGAAGTGTTGGCTCATTTTCCAAAAGAACGACGAGCAGATTTGGTTATCATCGACCCCAGCTCCAGCAACAAAATTATCGGTCTAAACCCCTTTGACCTGACTCGTTACACCTCGCCTGAGCTGGTGGCAGATATGTTGCTTAATCTTTTTCAAGAACTTTTCAGCGACAACTGGGGTATTCGCACGGTTGATGTGCTCAGCCACGCCTTAACTGTGATGGCACAAGTTGAAAATTCTAATTTACCCCAATTACCTCAGTTTTTAACCAATCCTGTCTTTCGAAATCAACTATTAATTCAGATTTCCGACCCTTTTCTCTTGGATTTCTGGCAGAGCTACAACCAGCTAAGCGATGCCAACCGTGAGGTGTTAATCTCGCCAGTGTTAAACAAAATCCGTCAGCTTTTGCTTCGAAAAGAACTGCGAGCTATGCTTGCCTCCACTTCAAAAAAGTTTAATTTGATTGAGCTGTTCACGAGTAAAAAGGTGGTGCTGGTGAACCTTAACCGAGGGCAGATTGGGGTGACAAACGCTAAATTTATAGGGTCGCTTATCACCAACTACATCTACCAGCAACCCTCCACCAAGCCCGTCTCGCCCCTGAAAATCGCCCTTTCCTGCCCATTTACATTGATGAGCTGGGGCAATTCCTTAAGCTCCCTGTGGATTTGGAGGATGCCCTCGCGGTGTCTCGTTCGATGAAAGTAGGCTACATTCTTGCCAGCCAGCACCTGACGCAACTGCCACCAACTCTCCGTACCAGTATTTTGAGTAATTGTCGCAGTAAAATCATTTTCACGCTGGAACACCACGAAGCCAAGGAACTCGCCAGCCAAGCTCCAGAGCTCACTTTCGAAGATTTTATGACTCTTGCACCTTTTCACTTTTATGCCCAAATGCCGATTTTTTACAACCACTTCAAGTGGGGCTCAGGGCGAAGTCTGCCTCTTTCGAAAAATGCTCAACCAATTGATGAACTTTATGCCGAAAGTTTGGAACGCTACGGCGACGATTTAGCAAATTTTGAAAATATCCCACTTCAAAACAAGAAAGATGAAATTCCGCCCGAAAACTTGGGACGGAAGAAGCGAGGAGGACAAAATGGAGAAAATTGAACTAATGGAAAAAGAACAAGATATTTTAACCCTACTCGCCCAGTGCCGTTATGCGACCACCAAGCAGATTGTTGCCCTCTATTTTCAGGATAGTCAGCATTCTCGAACGGCTTTTCGAAGGGCTAACTTGCTTCTGACTAAGCTCAAAAATCATCAACTGGTTCGTCATCTGGAACGGCGAATCGGTGGCGTGCGAGCAGGTTCAGGCAGTTTCGTTTGGCACATCACGATAAAAGGATTAAAAGCATTACATCGTCCACAACGCTTTAAAAATAAGTATGAACCCACCGCCCACCACTTGGAACACACGCTGGCGGTGACACAAGCGTATGTTTTTCTGAAATTGTTGGAAGAAGCTGGCAAAATCCAGCTGGAACGGTTCGATTTTGAACCCACCTGCCACCGCACCTACGCCACCTTTTCGGGTAAGAAGATTTTTCTGAAACCTGATGCTTTTGCTCAGCTGGTTTTGGGCGAATACGAGGACAGTTATTTTTATGAAATTGATATGGCGACCGAAAGCCTCAACCGAGTGGCTAACCAGTGTAAAAAATATATCGCCTACTACCAAACAGGCATTGAATAGCGAGAACAAGACGGTGTGTTTCCACTGGTTCTATGGATTGTGCCGCACGACAAACGAAAAGAAGTGATTTCGAAGAAAATCGAAAGCGAGCTGAATAATTTTCAGCCAATGTTTCAGGTGGTGACGCTGGAAGAATTTAGTGAATGGATTGGAGGACGAACAGATGAATAATGAAAAAGAACGAATTGTCAAAATCGGGCGAGCAACTTTTAATATTAGCCGAAAATTTGGTGGTTCGAAAAGTTTGAAAGAATTACTTGAAAAGCTGATTTTGCAGGAAAAGTAAGCCCCAAAGACTGGACTTATTCGCCCTTTCGAGGTATCCTGTCCATGGGTTAGAGTGTAATTGAAAGGAGACACGATGACAAACAGCACATTAACAAAGCAAATTCCAGATTGGACAAAGGTTGAATTTGAAAGTCTGAGCGAGATTAGTATTTTGTATTGCAGGCTTTCATCAGAAGACGCAAACGAAGGTGAATCTAACTCAATTTCCAACCAACGCTTGATTTTAAGCAAACTGGCGGAGCGAGAGAATTTGAGCAACCCAATTGTATTTTACGATGATGGCTACTCAGGTTCAAACGCCCAGCGTCCAGCTTTCCAACAAGCTCTGGCATTGGTTGAAAACAACCAAGTTTCGAATTTTGTAGTAAAGGATTTGAGCCGTGTTTCAAGAGATTACCTGCTTTCAGGAAATCTTTTGGAGGTGGTTTTCCCTTCGAAAAACATTCGCTTCATTTCCCTACAAGAAAATATAGATAGCAACAAGAAATCCAGCCAAGATGCCTATCTCACACCGTTAGTTTCCCTGTTTAACAACTGGTATAGTATGCAGTGTAGTGAGAAAATTAAGCTTTCGAAACATACCAAAGCCAAAAATGGTGAAAAAATCGGCTGGATTACTCCTTATGGATACCTTAATAATCCAGAAAATTGCAAAGAGTGGTTGGTGGATGAATATGCTTCAAAAATCGTTGAACGGATATTTTCGGAATATATTTCAGGCAGAACGCCAACCGAGATAGCTCAAGGTTTAAGGTGTGACAAAATCCTCACTCCTGCTCGCTACAAAATGAAGCTGGGCATTGCGAACTATCGGATTTTAGAGAGCGACCCTTGTTATTGGAAAACTCAGATGATTTGGCAAATATTGGAAAAAGAGGAGTATATCGGCTCAACCATTAACTTGAAAACCGCAAAAATTTCCTACAAACAGCGAAATTGTCGTCTGCGACCTCGTGAAGAATGGCTAATTTTCCCAGATAGCCACGAAGCAATTATTTCGAAGGAAGATTTCGAAATTGCAAGAAAAATGATGAACCACAAGCGAGTCATTCAAAGGCAGAACTGGAAAAACAAAATAGGACACGAAAATTTGTTTGCAGGCTTGCTTTATTGCGAAAACGGACATAAACTCAGTTTTTGTCCACAAGAAAAAGCTGGTGTGAATCTCGACCATTATAAATGTTACCATTTTAAGCGAGCTGGCGATACTTGTTCGGGCGGTCACTATCTTCGTAAAGAAGTATTGGAAGACCTAATTTTAAACGAACTTCAAGAACTGATAAACTCGTTTCAGATTAACGAAGCAGATTTATTACAACGCTTGAAGGACAAGTTTGAAATCAAAGAAACCAAGAAGTTCAGCGAACTACAAAAACAGCTGACCAAAAATGAACAGCGAATGGTAGAGTTGGATACTATCATCGAGCGACTCTACGAAAAGCAACTGTTGGGTGAGATTGCGGATGACCGCTTCAAAAAATTGTGCGACAGCTATGAGGCGGAACAAGCCGAGTTGAAGGAAAAAGTCCAAACCGCCACCGAAACTCTTGGGGTGAAAATGAAATCTGCCCACAACATTGAAAAATTTATGACAACCATTCGAAAATATACTCAGCTTGAGAAGTTGACACCTAAAATTGTCAACGAATTGATTGACAAAATTATTATTCACCAACCAATTGGTAGAGGCAAGAATAGGCAAATTAAACTGGAAATACACTACCGATTTATTGGTGATATTTAAGTATTTAAAAGAGCGAGTTATAGATCGCTGCCCTATATATAATAATAGGACTGCTGAGCGAGTTGTGGTATAATAAAGTTATGAATATTTATTTTTCTGGAATTGGCGGCGTTGGGATCGGGGCGCTCG
>USNP01000026.1 GCA_900556165.1 uncultured bacterium | reverse complement strand
GATTTTTTGTATCGAGATAGTATTTTTAAGAATGATAAAAAAGGTGAGTTTTTTATTTTAGCGATTAATGTTGAACTTTCAAAAAACGCGCCAAAATTTCCAGAATATAAAAATTTGCGAGAAAAATTAAAAAATTCTGGAAAGAATGAAGATAATTTAACTGCAAAAGATGTAATGGATGCGGTGGTTAAGATTCGTTCACAGAAGCTTCCGAATCCTGAGGTAGTGGCAAATTCTGGGAGTTTTTTCAAAAATGCGATAATTTCAAAAGAAAAAGCGAGCGAATTGCGCAAAAAATACGAAAAATTGCCACTTTTTGAGTTTGGTGATAAATATAAAATTGCGACTGGTTGGCTGATTGATCAGGCTGGGTTAAAAGGGAAGGAAATAGCTGGTTTTCGAATCTATACGGAAAATGCTTTGGTTTTGACAAATATCTCAGCCAAGAATTATGAGGATTTGGTGGTGGCGCGAGAGGAAATTCAGCGTGTGGTTGAGCAGAAGTTTGGTATAAAAATTGAGCAAGAACCGCTTGAGATTTGATAAAAATAAAAACGACATTCTTGATTTGAATGTCGTTTTAGAATTTAAAAGAATTATTCTTCTGTTTTTTCTTCTTTAGCGTCAGAAGCTTCCTCTTCTTCCACGATTTTGTAGCCAAGGATAGTTCCTTTTGCGAGACTTTCTTTACCAGCTATATCATTCCAGCGAGAGCCATCTAGACCAAGAATTAAGAACCAAATAGGAGCTGCAAATATGAAAAGGATAGCCCAGTAAGGTGATTTGTCGAGCTTTTTGCTAATCTCAACAACTGCAAGAACTTCAAAAACAAATGAGATAATTATTCCAGCATAAGGAATGAAACTTAGAAGAGATTTCCAGCCTTCTTGTCCACCAAGTTCGAAGAATGTCCATCGATTGTAGAAAGGAATCCAGGCTTTTTTGGTGTCGATTCCAGCTTTTTTGAAAATTAACATATAGAGAAGAGAGCTAATAACATATCCTATAATTGCAGCAACTAGTGCAAAAAATAAAAAGAATATGATAGACATTCCGGCAATAGTATCAGCTTCTGTGTTATGACTATATCTATATGAGTAGTCACTATTATAATTATACATTTGAAAATCCTTTCTTTGATTAATTTCTATAATGATTATATATTAAAAAATTGAAATTTACAAGATTTTTGCTTATAATAAGACTTATGAGATTTTTAAATGGTGCAGAACTTCGTGATTTTATTAAAGAACGACAAGCGAAACAAGTGCGAGCTTTGCGGCAAAGCTGGCGAGTTTTTCCGAAATTAGTGATTTTTTATTCTTCAAAAAATCCCGTAACCGAAACCTATATGCATTTAAAAGAGAATTATGGTGCTGATATTTTAGTTGAAGTTGAACGACGAGAAGTTGAAATTTCGAAGTTGAAAGAAGAAATTCAAAAAGCAAATATTGACGAAGATATTCATGGAATTATTGTTCAATTACCGCTTGAAAATAAAAATGGTGAAAAGCTTTCAAAAAATGAAACTGAAGCAATTTTGAGCGAAATTTCGAAAGAAAAAGATGTCGATGGTTTGAATGGAGGCGATTTTATTCCTGCGACAGCACAGGCGATAAATTGGCTTTTGGCGGGATATAATATTTCACTTGAGAATAAAAAGATTGCGGTTGTTGGGCAAGGGAAACTTGTTGGTGCGCCACTTTCAAAAATGTTTGAAGATTCTGGCGTGGATGTTTCGAAATTTGATGAATTCAACAGTGAAGAAATGGTAAAAACACTTAAGAATTTTGATGTGGTGATTACAGCGGTTGGAAAACCTGATTTAATTAATTCGGAAATGTTAAAATCTAAGGCGGTGGTTGTTGATGCTGGAACGGCAAGTGAAGGCGGAGAGATTAAGGGCGATGTTTCAGATGAGGTTCGAGAGCTTCGAAAAGATTTAATAATTACACCAATAAAGGGCGGAGTTGGCCCACTAACTGTGGCATCTTTGATTGATAATGTGATTATAGCGGCAAGAAAAGTTGCTAACAAAAAAGGTCAGCAAGATTTGTAGAATAAAAAATAGACTCCCAGTCGGAAGTCTATTTTTTTAAGTTGAAGCTTAATCGCTTCGTTGAGAAGCGGTCAGCTTAGAATTTTGCAGCTTTTCGGCTTGCGAAGTAGTAACCAAAAGCAGTCACCATTGAAGTCAATCCAAGAATTGTAGAAACTGCGTTTGCACCAGTTTGTGGCAATTCTGCTGGAACATTTGGAGTTGGGTTGTTTGGTGTAGGCGTTGGTGGAGTTTGTTTCTTTGGAACTTCCACTTTCGCACTATCACAACCGTCGTTATTACCAGGAATTGTTGGTGTATCTACACAAGCAGTGTTGATTGCGCTCATTCCCGTTGCTGTTGCTCGTGATTTAATTACGACAGTCTTACTTTCACCAATCTTCAAAGAGTTGATCTTTAGTGTTAGAATATTATCTTTAATCTCTCCGCTATCAGCGCTTACGAAAGTAATATTTGCTGGAGCGCGATCTATTATAACAACATCTTTCAAGTCAACATTTCCATTATTCGAAACTGTAATCTCGTAGTTAAAATCAGTTCCTGCTTCGATTGTAGCATTTTTCTGATTGTTTACAGTTTTCTTAATGATGATTGATGGTTTTTCTTCTCGTTTAACTTCGAAAGATTTTTCACAGTTTGTGTTTGAGTTTTCGCCATCTTTTGTGATGATTGTTGAAGAAATAGTGAATTTACCAACGATATCAATGTTAATTGTCAATTTTGAACCATTTTGAACAGTTTTTTCGATTACAACTTTACCACTTTGATCTTTTACGATATATTTAACACCAACGAATGTTGTGTTATTTACAGTATAAGAAGTGTTAAATTCAAATTTTGTTCGAGAAATTTGGTTAATTGTGATATTATTACATACCAATTCTGGTTTAACTGGAGTTGGTGTTGAGGCTTTTGTTTCGAAAGATTTTTCACAGTTAGCATTTGAATTTTCGCCATTTTTTGTGATAACTGTTGAAATAACTGTGTATTTTTCGTTCACATTGTTTGGAACGGTAATTTCGAATTTAGTTCCACCATTTATAACTTTTTCTACTACGATTTGACCTTTAGAATTTTTGACAACATATTTTGTGCCTGTGAATTCTGTGTCTTTTATTGAATATTTTGTGTCAGCCGCATAAGTGATCTGCTTTTCATCTTTTCGAATAATATTCAAACTTAAAGCTTCACATTTATAAGCTGGATTTTTTGGAGTTTCACATTTTTTTGTAACTTTTACACTGGCAGTGTCGTTTTTTACGATCTTTTGATCACTTGCCTGAGCAATATTAGTTAAAGTATTTTCTCCACAAACTGTTAAATCTTGTTCAGCTGAAACTGTTGCATCAAATCGAACGAAAGCATCGCCATTTGGTTGATATGAACCAATATTGATTCCAGAATTTTGAATGATATTATCGCTAACTTTCAAGCCTTTTGGATTTGATGTGTTGTATAGCTTTGTTGAGCCTGCAACATAATTCAAACCTTTTGGTAGAATGTCGCGAATTACAAGATTCTGAATTCCTGCAGAACCTGTATTTTTAGCATGAATTTGGAATTGAACTGTGTCACCAGATTTTGCGTTTACAGTTTCAACCCAAGTTTTTTCGCCATTTGTTTTATTTCGAACTGTTTTTGCAAGATCGATATCTGTTTTCTCTTGTGGTTGGTTAACTTGAGCTTTAACTTTAACGGTTACGTAACCTGCATATTGGAAACATCCAGGAATTTTTCCGTCAAGTTTATCGTATCCAAGTTTTGCACCAGTATTATTTACAATACTGTCTGGAAGTTTGGTTGTACCCATTCCATTATTTTCGAAAAGGGCAGAACCAGCAACATAAGCCAAATTAAAATCATTATCACTTGAGAAAGTTGCTTCATCCCAAACTGTGTTAGGTTTTGCATTTGAAGCTGAAATCTGACCTTGAACAGTTACAGTTTTTGCAGTTGTTGTTGGAACGTTAAGTTTCGCAACTACATTTTCGGCAACAAGGTTTAGATTCGAAGCTGCGTTGTTGTGAACGTAAATTCGAACATAGTATTCTTTGCCGTTTTGAACTTTCATGTTATTCGTCCAGTTAGCGTTTGAACCAACTTCACGAATTCCAACGAAGTCTTTTTCATCACCACCAATAACAGGGTTATTTGTGATTGAGTTAAATGTAATATAATCTGCTGGTTTTTCAATAGTAAATGATGGTCGAGCTGGACCCCAGGCCCAAACTAGAGCTGGAGCTACTGCCGCCACCAAAACTGAACCAGAGATTATTGAATGGTTTTTAATAAAATTAATGAGTTTTTTCATTTGGTCCCTCATTTTTCTCCCTTCTAATCTCCACTTATTAGAATTTATTATTAATTCAATATCATAATTCTGTTTGTCAATATTTTATTTTTCTTCGCTTGCCGAATTGTTAAAACTTAAAATCGGGTTATTATGAGATATCAATGTAAAGCCGGGCAGCGGAAACCGCCCAGCGTGAAATAAAAGTGCTAATCGTCAATCGCAGGCTCAGACATTGAGCTATTTGCGAAGTTAGCAGAACTTGAAGCTTCGGTCTCCCGATAATTACTTCCATTTGCTCCAGATTCTACCGGTGGAACTGAGCTTGGATTTGTTAATCCGCTATAATTCCGACCATCTGGGGTGGTCACAGACCCATTATTGGTTACTGTTGTAGTACCGTTGGAGTCTGTTATCTTTCCAGCTCCACTCCATTGAGATGGCTCGCTAACACGAGCATCTTGTGATGGAGTGGTTGATCTTGAAGAAGAGTTTTGCGAAGATGGCGCTACATATTCTTCAGTAAGATCAGCTTTTGGAGTTTCTGAACCGTTTGATGAACTATCATTTTTACCTCCGCCAATTGGAGCTTTTCCTTGGTTTGCAGGATCTAATTCGGGTTTTTTAGGCTCCGATTTGTCCTCACTTGGTTTACTTGGTTCGCTCGGTTTGTTCGGCTCAGAAGGTTTCGAAGGTTCGCTTGGTTTACTTGGTTTGCTCGGTCTTTCTGGATCTTTAGGCTTTTGCGGTTTAGGAATTTCGATTTTTTCTTTCGATACACCTGGGATATTGTTATTTTTCATAACAGTATTCCCGCAGTAACATAAAATAATGTATCGATATTTTTCTGTTGAACCTTCAGGATTCTTAACTTCCAAATATCTTTGTCCAGAAAGATCCTGAGAACTTTGACTAACAACGACTTTATTGTCTTTGTTTAGTCCGGTAGTATAATAGTTACTACCGCCTTCCATGATCTTCGAGGTAACCTTGCTTCTACTTAGAAACGCCTTCACCTGATAGAAGACATCTTGTCCTTCTTTATTGTAATAAAGAGAGCCATTTCTCTTTTCTAGCCATTTCTTTTCATCGAAATTTTGATCGACAATATTGAATGTCATCGCTTTCTCTTTCAAAGCTGAGACATTATGAGCCATATAGTCGGTCATCTCTTTTAGTGCAATATCTTTATCGTTTGAAAGAGAATTGTTTGATGAGCCATTAGCGAATACTTTATATTCTTGGTTCTTCATGTTAGGATTAGGTTTGATTTCATTTGCTGAAACAATGTAATCCATAATTTTAAACTCTTCTTTCGGAAGAGATATTTTTTGTGAAATGGTTGCTGAGTTTGAGCTTGGATTCAAACCTTCCTTTTTCGAAGATAAGGAATGCAAAAATGTAACAACAATTAGGACGGTTACAATGAATAAGACAAAAAACAGTGATATTGTTGGCCAAGGGTTTGGTCGAACCTTTTTTAGTTCTTGAGCCTCATCTGTGTTTTCTATTTCTTCATCATCACTATCTTGAAGTTTTATTAAAATGTCTTCAAGATATGCAATTTCTTCTTCGTCGGTTTTGAAAGTTGAGGCGTTAGCTCTAACTTTATTAAACCAATCTATAGATTCTTTATCGTTGCCGATAAGACTTTGAATTTCTTGAAGTAATTCTTCAATTCGTCTGCTTGTGTTCATTCTTATTTCACCTTCCTTTCATTAGATTTTTTATTATTTGGCCAAATAATAAAATGAACACTGAGGCACGATTAATACCTCATAATAACCCGATTTTTAAGCTTCATTGACAGATCCGCTGATTATGATATGTCAACTGCTAGAATTATAGCACAAAATTATAAAAAAGTCAATAAGCATATAATATATATTAAATAAACGCAAGCGCTTTAATTTTTCTGAAAAATAAAGAAAAATCGCCTCAATTTAAGGCGATTATAGGGCTATACTGGAGGTAATTTTTTTGCAGGTTTTGTGTCCAATTTATTTTTCGAAACTTTTTTTACTTTTTGAATTGTGCTTGAAGTCTTCGCTTTAAAATCACTTTCTTGATATTCTTCAACTACAACAGCTTTAAGCTTCGAAAATAAGGAAGGTTTTCCAGATTTTTTGGTTTTTAGAGGTTTCAGGAAATAAGCCAAAACAACTAAAATTGAACCAGTAACCCAAAGATACCATTGGGGCAGCGCGTTGAATAGAACTCCAGTGAATACGAGAGTCTTAATGAAAAATCCAGAACTCCGCCAAAAATCGCAGATTTGAATTTTTGAGTCAAGCTTGACGAAAACCACTAGTGTTGCGAAAATCAGAATTGCATAAACAACTCCAAGAGTATCAAGAACACCAAAAGTAACAGAGTTAAGCGTAAGCAAAACAAATAAAATTAGGTTTGTAAGAAGGTTAATCATTTTTAACCCTCACTTTCTGTAAAAAATTTTCCAGTATAGTATGAAAAATGTACTAGAATACTTATATAATAACATAAAAAGCTTAAAAAGTCAATAAGTAAAGATTTCGAAAAAAGAAAAAGCTCCAAAACTGAAGCTCTTCGATATAATTTCAATTGGTGGGTGATTAGGGACTCGAACCCCAGACCCTCTCGGTGTAAACGAGATGCTCTAGCCAACTGAGCTAATCACCCGAACAATTACCATTTTAGCAGACTCTTTTTGTAAAGTCAACAACTTTTTTCGTTTTTTTGAAAAAATATTAAAGTTATGCTAAAATGTTTCTAAATAAATGTGTGTAATTGAAAGGTAAAATAAAAAATAATGGATACAAGAAAGCCTAACGGAGTTGGTAAAAAATATGAAAAATATGCAAAAAATAA
>USNP01000025.1 GCA_900556165.1 uncultured bacterium | reverse complement strand
GCCTTACCAGCCACCACCGCCGCCGCCACCAGCACCGCCGCCAGAGAACCCTCCTCCACCGCCAGAGCTGCTCGAACTTGGGGCTGAATAGCTATTCATTGCGTTGCTAAAACTATCCAAGCTGTTTGAAAATATCATAGCATTAAACGCTGTTGAACCAACATACCAGTTCGGAAAATAATCTTCATTTTGAAATTGCAATTCAAGCACTTTTGCCCAAGATTTTTCAAGTCCAAACAGTGCCGCCCAAGGCAAAAGTTTTTCATAAAGCTTTACGCGAGAGCCACCAAATTCAGTTTGAAACCTTTCAGAATTTTGCAAGCTTTGCGAGAACATTAATCGTTCACTTTCCGCTACTGAAATATAAAGTTTCAAACCTTCAAGATAATTCTTTGTTTCGAAACCTTTTCGAGATGGAATTTTTACATTCGAAATAATAAATATCGTAATTGAAAGCACGATAGCTACAATAAAAGAAACTATAGCTACTGTAAACCAAAGCGAAACAGTTGAAATGAAATTAATCAATATTCCGCTCGCGAAGAATAATGCTGCAGATAAAATAATCATCCCGCCAGCGAAAAACTGAGAATTACTAAAAATTGCCGGCTTTTCTTGAACATAGTAAGAAGTTTTATTAAATGCTGAGTTCAAAACTTTAGAAGAAATATTAGAGGCTTGTGTGCCACTCATCTGCTCCGACAAGTCCAATTCAGTTTCGTTTTCAAAAAACGAATTCAGCAACGAAATCATATCTTGATTTAAATTATCCTGGTTTAATAGCTGAATTGTATAGCTCTTTTTCTCGCCGCCCAAAAAGCCCTTTGAAGTTTTTTCAACAATCTGAATATTACCGTTCACTGCAAAAAATAACATTGCAGCAGTAAGCTTTTTATTTGACTTCACCAAATTGCCTGCATCTAAAATATCTAATTCTTCAATTTTTGGTGGCAAATATTGCGGAACGACCGCTTTAGAAACCTCATTTTCTTTCTTAACCGAATTATATTTTATAGCAACCCGAACAGCAAAGAATAGTGAAATTAATGCTAAAATTAATTCTAAAATTCCAAAAATTATTGTATTTATATCAATACTACTTACTTCTGGTTGAGCAAATTTATCATTAAAGTCAATCTCAAATGTTAAATTCTCGCCAGCTTGAATATCTTTTTGCGAAAACCTAAAAATTCCTTTTTCCGACTTACGTTCAAGATTATTACATTCTTCAGCTAAGCCTTGCACTCCAGCAAAACATTTCGCCACACCATTAAATTCCTTCAAAACTGATGAATCCAGATTAACTGTTGCGACAACTTCATTAAAAGGCCGTTTCCACTGAGTTCCATTAGTGTTTACGATTAATTTTTGTACACCGTTATCTGTTAATAATATATTTTTAAATTTATATTTCAGCTGGTATTCGTGCCTTCCGGAAACAAAACTTCCGCTTTCACCAATTCGAAATACGATATTTCCATCACTTTCATAAGTTGAATATGAAACTTTCTTACCGTCCATTTCAATTTCAGCTCTACCATCGAAAATAGTTTTACCATTAAAAAACCGAGGAATCGCACGCTCAATTCCGTGATTTATGCCATCATTAATAAAATATGTTGAAATATTTTCAGCAATTTCAAGATTTGTATTTCCTTTTTCATCGGCACTGAAATTATATTTTGCATCAAATTTTGAAAAAATAATGTTATTGTTTAGACGCTGAAGCTCAGCTAATTCCTCGTTACGGTTTCGCCTGCGTCTAGCGAAAGCTTGTTGCTGATTAGAAAAACCAAAAACAAAACTAAAAGCCAAAACCGCCACCAAAAATAGAGGCGTAATTTTGGCAATTTTTCGAAGAAAACTATTTCGTGATTTCATTATCGGTCGTTCCTGCATTTTTAAAACTAATTAGATTTTCTGTCGACATTTTAACCATATTCCGAACCGCAATATCAGTATTAAATGCAACATGTGGTGTAATAATTACGTTTGGAAAATTCGCCAAATCGCGATAAACCTCATCTTTAATGATACTTCCACTTAAATCTTTTCGAATCAAGCTCTTTTCATGTTCAAAAACATCCAAGCCTGCTGCGGCAACTTTTCCGCTCACTAAAGCGTCACGCAAATCAGCAGAGTTTACATGACCACCTCGCGCAGTATTAATAATTACAACCCCATCTTTCATTTTCGAAATACTTTCAGCATTAATGATATGGCGATTTTCAGGCGTTAGTGGAATATGAAGCGAAATTAAATCGCTCTCCGCAAAAACTTCGTCTAAATTTTTGTATTCCAAAATTTTGCGAGCAGATTCATTTTC
This sequence comes from uncultured bacterium, assembly GCA_900556165.1. Lineage (GTDB taxonomy): Bacteria > Patescibacteriota > Saccharimonadia > Saccharimonadales > Saccharimonadaceae > Nanogingivalis. Next base: position 5,092 of record USNP01000025.1, on the reverse strand, counting down.
AAAAGTATCATACGCAATAATTTTTGCACCAAAAGCTTTAAAAACTTTCGCTGTTGTTAAACCGATATGTCCTGTTCCAATAATTCCGATCGTCATCGTATTAAGTTCGCGACCTATCAAATTATTCACTGAAAAATTCTGGTTTTTTGCACGTGAAAGGCAAAGCGGAATTTTTCGAATTGTTGCAAGTGCGAGCGCAACCGCAAATTCAGCAATCGCACTTGGTGAATATTGCGGAACATTCGAAATTTTAATTCCAAAGCTTTTAGCCTTTTTGATATCTATACCGTCATAACCAGCTGTTCGAACAGTAAAATAAGAAATTCCCATTTTCGAAAGAGACTCCCAAACGTCGTTCAGTTCTTCACTTGAAGTATATGAAGAAACCGCATCAAAACCTTCAGCTAATTTAACCGTTTCGGTGTTTAAATCTTTTGATGTTGTGGCATATTCAATACCAAATTGCTCCGCAAATTTTTCAAAATACTGGAGCTCATCTTTTCGTACACTATAAGCAATGATTTTCATATATACCAATTATAATGCTTAAGCCTTGTTTTTTCAAGATTTTTGATTATTTTGAGAATTTTTCGAAAAGCTCTTCTTTTGAAAGCATTTGAACTTCGCCAGTTGAGCGTTCTACAACTTCAAATTCACCACTTTCAAGCAGCCGATCAGAAACTGTAAGTCGATAAGGAATTCCCATTAACTCGGCGTCGGCAAATTTTTGACCTGGGCGAATATTTCGATCGTCAAATAAAACTTCAATTCCCTTTTTTGAAAGTTCGTTATAAATTTCTTCTGCGAGCTCTTTTGAGTTTTCACCAATTTGCACAAGATAAATTTTTGCCGGTGCAATATTTTCTGGCCAAATCAAACCTTTTTCGTCGCTAAATTTTTCAGCAATTACACCCATAACGCGAGTAATTCCAATTCCGTATGAACCCATCCACGCAGATTTTCTTTCGCCATCTTTGTCAGTAAAGTAAAGCCCCATTTCATCGGTTTTTTGCGTTCCAAAATTGAAAATATTTCCAACTTCCGCAGTTTTAACCTTTTTCAAGCCTTCTTTCGAATCAATCTTACCCTCTTCAATCGCTTGATCCAAAATTTCTTCATTGAAAGCGAGAGTTTTTTCGCCATCACATTTCAAATAAACGTAATCTTCACCAGCATCGCAAATTGTTTGGAATTCGTGACTAAATTTTGTGAACGCACCACCGCTCGCAAAAGTCACAAAAGTATCATCACCCAAACCAAGACGTTCGAATATTCGCTCGTAAGCTTTTGAAACTTTTACATAATATTCTTCTAAATCCTCTTTCGTCGCATGAATTGAATACAAATCTTTCATCAAAAATTCGCGACCACGCATAATTCCACTTTTTGCACGAAGTTCATTGCGCATTTTATTCTGGAATTGAAAAACCGAAACTGGCAAATCTTTATATGAATGGATGTGATTTTTCAACATTTCAACGATCGGCTCTTCATGACTCCAACCTAAACCAACCTCAGTTTCATCTTTTAATTTTGTTTTAAACCAAACATCCACAACATCATCATTCCAGCGAGTTGTTCGCTCCCAAGTTTCTCGGCGTTGAAGAGTTGTCATCAAAATTTCGTTCGCGTCAATTTTCTCAAGCTCTTCTCGAACGATTTTTTTGATATTTTCCAAAACCTTAAAGCCAAGTGGTAGGTAATCGTAGGCGCCTGCCATTTCTTTATGAACAAATCCAGCCTTAATCAAAAGTTGCGCATTTTTCGCTTCTTCACCAGATGGAATAGTTTTGCTTGTTTTGGTATATAATTTTGATAATCGCATTAAAATCTCCTTTTATAAAATTAAAACTCGGCCGAATTGGTCAACCGAGCATAAAAAATTAATTAATTTCTGTAATTTCGTATTTAATTACGCCTTTTGGTGTGGTGATATCCACTTCCTCGCCGAGCTTTTTACCCATAATTTGTTGACCAATTGGTGATTCATTCGAAATCTTACCCTCAAGGGGGTTTGCCTCAACTGCGCCAACCATCGTGTATTTCACTTCTTTACCATTTTCAAGATTCTTCAAACTAACTTGATTTCCAAGTGCAACAATTCCTTTTTTGCCGCCACCGATAATTACTGCATTTTGAAGAATGTTTTCAATCTCCATGATTCGAGATTCTGCCAAAGCTTGTTTTTTACGAGCAGCATCATATTCTGAGTTTTCACGCAAATCACCAAAATCACGGGCAGTTGCAACTTCTTCTGAAATTTCTTTTCGTTGTGAAATTAGAAGCGCAAGTTCGGCTTCAAGCTCTTTTTTTCCTAATTCTGTAATATTAAATTCTTGTTTCATAAAATAAAATTCCTTAAATAAGTCTTATAATTATATCAAATTTTTACGCCATCGTCAATGCTAACCTTGAAAAGTTTGAATCACCGGAAAAACATAAAGTATCACAAATGCAATACCATTTTTAAGCATATGAACCACAATTCCCGACCAAATTGTTTTGGTAAATTTTTCACGAATTAAGCACATTATAATACTCATCGCAAAAACCGTCACACCAACATTCATCTGAAGATGTACAATTCCAAACAATAAACTTGTTATAAAAATCGCAAGCCAAACATTAACTTTTCGAAGCTGGCTATAAATTATTCCACGAAAAATTACCTCTTCAAAAACTGGTGCAATCACTACAACTGAAATAAAAGCCAGCAAAAATTGCCAAGAATAAAGCATTCCGCCGCGTTCGAAAGTTAAATCCTGAACCTGAGATTTATCGAAATTTAGGATATTCGGCAAAATTTCAAGCAAAATTCCAGCAAAAATCATTGAAATAATAAATCCAAAAATTGCCAATCCTAAATCTTGCCAAGTAATCAAACCTTTTAGCGCAATGTCATCTTTTGAAATCTTTTGTTTGAAAATTTTCACCGGAACAAGATATATTATTGCAAGCATTAGTGAGAAAAATAAAACCGAATAGACTGTTGTTGTGATTGTGTTAGAAATTGCATTCTGGTAGCCTGTGCCATTATTCCAAAAAATCAAAGCAAGCGAAACCTTAATAATTACAGCAGAAAAATAACTCGCAATAAAATATGATATTAACGGAAAAATTGACCAAAAAATTAGCTTAACCGGCTTTTTTGAAAGTTGTTTTTCGGCTTTTTTCTGAATTTTTAACGCTATTTTTTTAATGTTTTTTTGCACATTAACCTCTGAAAATCTTTGTAAAATCAAGCACTATAATCAAGATTGAAAGACCCATCAAAACCATAAAACTCCAACCATTAATATTTTCTTCCGTTTCTTTCGAAAGTGGTTTTTTAAGTAAAATTCTAAAAATAAATGTCATCAACCAACGGCCACCATCTAGTGCCGGAATCGGCAAAACATTCATACACGCCAAGCTGATCGAAATAACCGCAGTTAGCATTAAAATCATATCTGGTCCCATCGAAACGATATTTGGAAAAATTCCACCAACCACTAAAATTGGCCCCGAAACACTTTCACCTGCTTTCGAAAGTTGAAGATTTGCATTTTTTTGCGATTCTGAATTAGGGATAAACTTTTCAAAAACTCCACCAAAGAAATTTGCAAAAAGCTCTACAACACCTTTGAATGTTTCACCCGTAAATTGAAGTGTCGTTCCCAATCCAACAATCGGTGCGCTCCAAGTTGCATGAATTTTTTGTATTTCATCTGAAAGTACAGCACCCAAAAATCCGTTTTCGCCTTTTTTATTTAGTTTTATAGTTTTTGAAAAAGTTTTATCGCCACGCTTAATTTTCAAAACTACATTTTTCCCAGCGTTATTTTTTAAATCTTCACGAACTTTTACGGAATTTTCCGCTTTTTTTCCATCGAATTCAAGAATTATATCTTTTTTTTCGAGACCAGATTTTTGAGCTGGTGAGTTTTTTGAAACTGAAGAAATTTGAACACCACCACCAGAAATTTTTGCGTCGGAAGCTAAATAGAACTGGTTTGGGATTAATTTTGGCATTCCAAAAAGCGCAAGAATTGTAAAAATAACAATCGCAATAAGCCAATTCATTACAACACCAGCAAATAAAATTTGAGTTTTTGCCCAAAAACTTGCCGCACCGTAATCACCTTTCTTCGAATCTGAATCGTGTTCGCCTTTCAACTGAACAAAACCACCAAGCGGAATTGAACCAATCGAAATTTTTGTTCCTTTTGGTAGAATTTTATTAGTTTTCGCCTTAAAACTTTTCAACCTTGGAGGAAAACCAACTGCATATTCTTTTAGTTTAACACCATTTTTTTTCGCAGCGAGTGCGTGGCCAAGCTCATGGAGCGCAACCAAAAAAGTTAGCGAAACTAAACCGATAACTATCCCAAAAATTAAATTAAAAACTTCCATCTTACCCTTTCAAAAATTAAATTAGCTTTTGCCGACGCTTTCGAAACGCCAGCAAAAAATAACTTAAATTGTAAGTATTTCCTTCTCTTTATCTTTAAAAATTGCTTCAATTTGTGCGCTAAATTCTTTAATTTCTGCGTCGATTTCTTTCTCGATTCCGCGCAAATCATCTTCAGTCAAAATTTTTTCGTCTTTAAGTTTTTTAGCATTTTTCAAAGCATCTTGACGAATATTTCGCAAAGTGATTTTCGCACCTTCAACTTTTTCAGAAGTTTGCTTCACAATTTGCTTACGGCGCTCCTCTGTTAGTGGTGGAACTGGCACGCGCACAACACGACCGTCGTCACTTGGATTAAAACCAAGGCTTTGGTCATTTCGAATTGCCGCTGAAATCGCAGAAATATTATTCGCATCAAATGGTGTAATCAAAATCATTCCAGCTTCTGGCGCAGTCATATTCGAAACTTGGTTAAGCGGCATTTTTGTGCCATAAACTTCAACCATCACACTATCAAGCATTGAAGGATGAGCACGACCCGTTCGAACTTTTTTCATTTCACCTTTAAAATGCTCAACAGCTTCAGTCATTTTTAGTTTATATTCATCTGTATCAAACATATTTCTCCTTTTCTCCATTATAACACATTTTAGTTTTTTTATTCAAATTGACTTTTAAAAGTTTTTATGCTATAATATAAAT
>USNP01000024.1 GCA_900556165.1 uncultured bacterium | reverse complement strand
AAGACATTTCAAGCGTAAAATATTTATGAAAAAGCTTGAAAAAACGTGTTTTATGTGATAGAATAGTAAAGTTAATATTAAATGCGAGTGAAATTTGGGAGATTTTGCGCCTCATTTCCAAAAGAAATGACCAGCACGAAGCAAACAAACACTCTTTAAATGAAAGGAAAAGTTCAATGAGTCGAATCGGAAAACTACCTATTGAGGTTCCGGCTGGTGTGACAATCACGATTGACGAGAACGAGATTTCAGTTAAAGGCGCTAAAGGCGAACTAACTGTGCCTCATTTGTCAGATGTAACTGTCGAGCTTGACGGCACAACTTTGAAGGTTGTTCGAAATAATGACGAACGCGTAGCCCGCGCACAGCACGGATTGCAACGAGCCCTTTTGAATAATGCTGTTATTGGTGTTACAAAAGGTTTCGAAAAGAAATTGGAAGTTAACGGAGTTGGTTTCCGTGTCCAAACCAATAATCCACAAGAGCTTGAAATGCAACTTGGTTTCTCGCACCCTGTAATCTATAAAGCTAAAGAAGGAATTACTCTTTCAAATGATAAAATGGTTATTACGGTTGCCGGAATTGATAAACAAGCTGTTGGGCAAACTGCGGCTGAAATCCGCGCACTTAAAAAACCTGAACCATACAAAGGTAAAGGTATTAAATATGTTGATGAAGTTATCTTGCGAAAAGCAGGAAAGGCAGGTAAATAATGTCTAAAGCATTAGCACTTAAAAAGCAAAATTTAGCTTTGCGAAAAGGTCGAGTTCGAGCAAAAATTTCAGGAACTGCTGAACGCCCACGCCTAACCGTAACAATCAGCAATCTACATGTTTCAGCTCAAATTATCGACGATGTTGCACAAAAAACTCTTGTTTCTGCAACAACTGTTGGTTCAAAAGCTAAAGGAACAAAAACAGAACTTGCTGCCAAAATTGGTGAAGAAATTGCTAAAAAAGCTAAAAAAGCTAAAATTAATACAGTAGTATTCGACCGAAATGGTCGCCAATATGCAGGTCGCTTGCACGCTTTGGCAGATGCTGCTCGTAAGGAAGGATTGGAGTTCTAATTATGGCTGAAGCTCAAAAAACTCAGGCTCCACGCCGAAATAATGATCGAAACAACCGAAATAACAGTCGGAAAAACGATCGCCGAAATAATAATCGCCGACAAGAACGCGAAGAAAAACAATTCGAAGAATTAGTTATCAATATCGACCGCGTTTCTCGTGTCGTTAAAGGTGGACGCCGATTCCGCTTTAAAGCACTTGTTGTAGTGGGTGACCGCAAAAACAAAGTTGGCGTTGGTGTAGCTAAAGGTCAAGATGTGACTGCAGCTATTGCTAAAGCAACAAATGTTGCAAAGAAAAATATGATTGAAATCGCGCTTGAAGGCGATACGATTCCACACGAAGCTGAAAAGAAAGTAACTGGTGCACACGTTCTTTTGAAACCTGCTGCTCCTGGTACTGGTATTATTGCTGGTGGTGTTGTTCGACAAATTATTGGTGTGACAGGAATTCGAAACATGCTTTCGAAATCTCTTGGCTCAACAAATAAAGTTAATATTGCTTATGCAACAGTTGATGCTTTGAATAGTCTTGTTCCAAAAGACCAATGGCTAAATAAGCCAAAAGCTAAAAAGGAGACTAAGTAATGAAATACAATGAACTCCAAGTTTCTGCAAATAAAGATCGAATTCGTGTTGGTCGCGGTATCTCAGCTGGTCGTGGTAAAACTGCTGGTCGTGGTACAAAAGGTCAGGGCGCTCGAACAGGTAAGAAGCTTCGCGCAACTTTCCAAGGTGGTCAAAATCCACTTGTTCAAGCAACACCGAAAGCTAAAGGATTTAAATCTTTGCGCAAACCAGCACAAGTTGTTTATCTTGATCACTTGAACGATTTAGCTGGCGAAGTTGATAACTTCCGACTATTCGAAGAAGGTTATATTTCAACACCTTTCCATAAAGTTAAAGTTATCTCACGCGGTGAATTAAACGAAAAAGTTATCTTGAAGGTTCAGGCTGCTTCGAAATCTGCTATTGAAGCAATTGAAAAAGCTGGTGGTAAATTCGAAAAAGTTGCCACACCTTTGAAAAAATCAGTAGAAGATAAATAATTCTTTTAAATTATAAAACAGCTCTTTAGTTGACCTGACACATAGCAGTTTAGTTAAATGGGTTAATATTAGCGAGCCAGGTCGTTTGGCTCGCTTTTTTCGTTGTTTAATTTCCCGATAAAATTATAATAAATGTCAATCTGAATAATTCGATTGCGTTTCGTGCCAGTTGGCTTATGAATAACAATCTTGTCAATCAGTTCATTCACTATCTCAACGGTTAGTTCTGGTAGCTCTGTATATTTCAAAATTCTCGTCATAAACTTGGAGATATTAAGGTTATCTTCTTGTTGTTTGGCGAGTTTTTCGGTTAAGTCAGAAATGGAAGTTTGAAGTTGTCTCTGTTCTTCTTCATAGCTCTGACTTAATTTTACAAAGCGTTCATCTGAAATTTTACCAAGTAGATTATCTTCATAAAGCTTCTGAATAATGGTGTCAATCTCTTTAGAACGGTGTTCATCTTTTTGGAGTTGCTGACGCTGATTTTTGTTGTCTTTATTAAATTGAGCTTGGCTTTGCTGTTCCAACTTTTTCAAAAAGTCTTCTTGGTTGAAGTGGGCTTCCTGAATGGTTTGGCGGAGCTTGCCACTTACAATCTCAATCAGGGCGGATTTTTGAATATAGTGGGGATTTTCACAACCATCAATCGGCTTGCGATATCCAGAACACTTGTAATGGTCGTGGTTAAGTCCATTTTTCTCTTGTGGGCAGAAATAATGCTTTCGCCCACAAGTTCCACAAAAAACCAATCCAGCAAACAAGTTTTCGTGACCAGCCCGATTTTTATACCGTTGATTTGAACGCTTATGACTTCGCATTTTTTGAACAATATCGAAAGTTTCTTGGTCAATTATCGCTTCATGAGTATTTTTGAAAATCAGCCAATCTTCTTTTGGGTTATCTACCTTACGCTTGTCTTTATAGGATTTTTTCCGTGTACGAAGATTAACCGTATGTCCAAGATATTCTTCACGCCCTAAGATAGCGCTTAGGGTTTCTCGCGTCCAAAAATAAGGCAAAGTTTCCACATTTGAACTGGAGGAAATAGGTTTCAAACCAATTTCGATTCGGTGGCGGTCTGGTTTAAAAATTTTGTCATTTTCTAACCCTTTTGCAATCTCCGAAAGGCTTTTTCCGCTTTTCGCTTCTTGAAAAATCCGTTTCACAACTTCGCTGGCAACTGGGTCAATAATCCAATTTTTAGGATTGTTTGAATCTTTTAGATAGCCGTAAGGTGGGTTAGTAGTCACTCGCTCGCCAGCTCTCGCTTTAGCTTGCACCACCGCTCGAATCTTCTTGCTGGTATCCGCCGCATACATTTCGTCCATTAAACTCTTGATTGGCAAGAAAATAGAATTAGTTTCATTAGGTTTATTCGAATCTACGCCATCATTAAGGGCGATAAAGCGAACATCAAAACTAGGAAAAGTGATTTCCGTTAGTTGACCAACCTTGATATAAGAGCGACCCAAACGACTTAAATCCTTAACGACGAAGTTTGAAACTTGCCGATTTTCTACCAAACGCAGAGCTTCTGAAATTGCTGGACGGTCAAAATTTGTTCCACTGAAACCATCATCAACGAAAAGAACTGGATTTGGCAGTTTTTCTCTCGCTACTACATCAAGAAGAATATTCTTCTGATTGGTAATTGAGTTACTATCTCCGTCCAGCCCGTCGTCTTGGCTTAGGCGACAATATACCACCGTTATATCTGAAAGTCTGGAAGTATCTACTTGTCTATAATCTGAAATTGTCAAAGTTCTGTTCATGTGTTTTTCTCCTTTTGGAGTTCACACACCTTATACTTCTATTATACCATTTTTACTACTGTTAAAGTAGTGATTTGTCGCTTAAAATCAACCTTTCTAGGATATTTTCAAGATTGCAATTTCCAGTAAAACGGTGACGGATTAAGTAAGTCGTTCGACCAATTCGACAAATTTCATCAGCGGTGCGTGAAGCCTGTTTTGAATCTCTATCTTGATTCTTCTGGTTCATTATTTATTCCTCCCTTGATATAATCTGGGTATTCTTCAAGTGTTATTACAGTGAACAGTTCCCAAAAGTTATATAGTTCTTTTTGAATTGCTTTCGAAATCGCCAGCTTTCGCTTATCGTCTGGCACAACCCACAAAACATAGGGGAAAACTTCCTTTTGTCGTTGTTCAATACCTGACCGATAATATTCAATATATTTCTTGCAAGTATTTACAATGCGTGCAAGACTTTCAGTGCTTCGGTCTATTTCCAGAAAATAATGGTCTTCGTAATCATGATTAACTAGTTCTAAATAAGCATCAGGCTTTAGAGTTCTGCCTATACCAGAGAATTTTTGGTAGCTGCGCCAAGAGTTTGGCTCAAAGGAAAAAGTTTCAAGCGATAGTTTTTCTGAATCTCGAACAGCCTCTAGTGTCTCAACAAAAACTTCCGTAATCGCTAAAGTGTGTTCAACGTGGTGCTGAGTTGGCTCGTATTTATTTTTATAGCGCAAAACAACTGTTTCATCTTGGTTTTTAAGGAATTTTAGTCCCTGAAAAGTAATTTGCCAAACATAAGAAGCAGAGCCACGGCGTGCGCCACCAATTCGCCGTTTTAAGTGTGAAACCAATCCAGCTTTCTTCAGACTTTGAAGCGCAAAATTAGCACGGCGAATGGCGGTTTCAAATCGATCACTATCCGCAAAAAAGAGTCTGGCTAATTGGTTGGTGGTCGCAAATCTTGCTTGACTCAAAAAGTAAAGAATTTGCGTGTCGTTATCTGTTTTGTAATTCCATTTCATCTGTTTTGTTCTCCATTAAATTTAAAGTGTATGCTCCCGTAAAATGTGCTTAATTACGGAGTAAGTCGTGTGAGTAAAAATTCTGAAAACCTTTATTTTTCGGGGGTGGAAGAATTTTCTTCATCAACACGATTCGAAGAGCGATTGGAACGCTTTTTCCTCCCTAAATCTGTTAATTTTTGATTAGAATCTTCATTTTTCGAAGCAGATTTTTCAAAAATGTAGTTTTCGAATTGGCTTTCAATTTCTGAAATATCTTGTCCGTATCGGCTCAAGCTATTTAAAAATGGCGTGCGACTATCTCTAATTTTTGGTTTAGGTGGGTAGGTCTTACCGATAAGCCAGCGGTAGGTATTTGGTAAGATTTCTGTTCTGATATATACCCAAAATGGTGGTAGGCTGTAAAAATCTTCTTTGTCAATCTCCAGAGTATATTTTGCCATTTCGCGAGCTTCATCAAGATTTAAGCCAAAAACAATTTTATTCGCAACATTAGATTCAATTCCAGCTTTTAACTGGGGTGACATCTGTGCAAGATGTTGGAAGCCAATATTCCAGCCAACATTAAACTGACGAGATTGCGAAAGTGCTTCATCTAAGTTAGCGTTGGGGATTCCTAGGAAACTTGGTGTTTCATCAATATAGATAAAGACCGATTGGCGTTTGCTTGGCTCAACCGAAGACTGGCGCAAAATTAACATCCATAGCATTGAAGTGATTAGGCTACCAATGAGTTTCGCAGATTCTGAACCAATTATCGCTTTATTTAGTGGAATCAATACGATTTTTCGGCTTTTGAAGATTTCTGCAAGACTGAAATTTGGATTAGTTTGTCCCAACATTGCCCGAAGTTGCGGGCGAAGCAAAAACTGGCGGAATTTATTCAAAATGGGGTTTAACATCTGGTGACGTTGAGCTTCACTGAGCAATTCAAACCAGTTCCAGAAACTTTCCAGTCCGATTGGGTCTTTTAACTCTCTTAATAGTTTATTTCGAAAGGATTGATTAGTGAGTAAGCTCGGTAACATCACTAAAGAAGTATTTGGAATGCGCGCCAAAGTTAAAAAACTGTGTGACAAAATATCCAGTGAGTAAATTCCAAAATGTTCAGGATAAAGTCCTTTAAGTAGCTCTAAAAGATAATCTGCGATAACTTCTGGCTCAATACCATATTTAGTTAGTTCAAAAGGATTTATACCGACAATTCGCTTTGAAGTGGGTGAAATCACCACAATATCTTCATCGTGTTCAGTTGGTGTGCGCTCTAATAGTTCATGAGTAAGTTGACCTTTGGCATCCACCACAACGACGCTATGATTTTTAGAGTTTATATCTGATAAAATCAAGTGACTCATAGCGGTGGTTTTTCCACAACCTGTTGAGCCGAGAAAAACGGTGTGCTTTTTGCCAGCTTGTGTTGAAATTTGAATTGGTCTTGATTGACTTTCAACCGTTTGCGCCAAACTTCGCTGATTTTTTCGGTTAATATTGTAGCCTAAAGGTGGCACTACTAATTTAGGGTGAATATTTGGCACACCTGCAATATTTTCTTCCCCAATAGGTAAAAGCATGAAACAAGCTAAGTCTGAAACAGATAAACTATATGGGAAAGCCCAAGAAGGTTGCGCTTGATTAAGTTTTTGGATGGCCAATGGTTTTAATTCAATGGTTGCATTTGATTCCATCATGCGAAAACTACTAAGTAGGCTGTCAAAAAATTCCTTTGTTCGCAAAATACTGCGAGATTGGACACCAAGGCGAATTTCACATTTAAAAGTAGATTGGTTTAGTTTTTGTTTCATCAGCTTTTTGGAGTTTTCAGAAAGCTCAGGAATATTATTCGTAATCACTTGATACCATTTAGCGGATAAATTCGGCAAATCTTTTGGTTGCGGGCGAGGTGGTGAACCTGCGCCAATAACCAACTGAACAACTACTATTTCATCTGGCTGAAGTATTTTTGAAATTGTAAGGCTTGAACGTATCATATTTTCTACAGAATCCGTTTTTAAAGCATAGTGAGACTCTTTGATGTTTACTAACCGCGCAACCGAAAGTTTTTCACGTTTTGAGACCCTTGAAAACTGAATAGTTCGGTGCGATTGAATCAGCTGGTGAATATGACGTTTATCTTGTTCTTCCGTCCCCAGAAGATACTGCACGCGATTTTTATTCATACGAACTTCAAAAACAATGCTTTTACGTCGAGTTAGACCGACCAACTGTCCAAGCAAACTTTTGACGTCTTCTTCAGAAAATGGACGTTGCCAATTCCACTCGCTCCAAGATAAGGCTTCTAACTTTCTTTTCATTTCTACCTCCATTCTTTAGATTTAATAATCCGAAAGGCGAACCAGCCAATGAAAATAACAGCAGTCACTAAAACCAAGAACCACCAAACTTCCAGAATTAGTTTCACCGCCCAGTTAATAAGCCAAGCACAAGCAACAAATCCAAGAATATATGCCATTAGTTTTCTCATAGCTGGTCTCCTTTCTGCCTTCATTTATACAAGAAAATTGGTGAAAAGTTAAATTTCACTACTTTCAGTTTTTATAGCGATTGGAATGAATTTTAAGCAATGAAACAGTAGTATATTTGAACATATTTTGACCATTTGTCCAATCTAAACAATCCTTTTATTTTCTTGAAATTTTTCGCATTTCTGCTTTAGCGACCAAGAAAAGTTCATTGATTTCTTGCCGTTTTTCCAGAAATTCTGCCAGGGCAATTTCTTCTTCGTTATAGTGCTTTTTATCTGCTTGTTTTGGTTTTTCGAACCAATCCCAAAGAAATACAACAACAATGATAATTATAAAAGATATAAAGTAGTCCATCATAAAGCTACCTCATTTCATCTTTTCAGTAGCGTAATAAGTGAATGCTTTTAGAATATAATCTGTATATGCTTTAGCTTCTGGCGTATTTTTGAGTATTTCTGCCTGCGTGAGTGCCAGATTG
>USNP01000023.1 GCA_900556165.1 uncultured bacterium | reverse complement strand
TTATATTTTTTATTTTGTTTACCATGATAATTATACTTTAAACCATTTTTGGGGAAAAAGCAAGTGTTTTATTTCTAAAAATTAACTTTTAAGGTTGACAAAAGGGTTAAATTATGATAAAATCAGGTCATATGCAAACTTTGACGAGGTTCAAAAAAGCAAAAACTCAAGATTTTCGAAATGGATTTTTTGTCGCGATTTTTACAGTAGTCGCAATCTTGGGATTTTTTAATTCTAATTTCGCACAAGCTCTTGACGGAGCACAATGGACAAATGCTTCAAAAGATGGTATAACATTGGGTGGAAAAACTTATACAAAAGTTTCAGATACTTCTAGGTATCCAGAATCAATTCGTTCGAAAAAACTTTATGCCGAAAATTCACCAGCTAGCGCAGGAAATAATAAAACATCCGTTATTGCGCTCGACAACGAAAATGATGCTTCAAGCGGAAAGATTTATTCTTTTGATGTAAGTGCACTTGGAAACATATCACAAACTGGAAACACACAAGATGTTAAAGTTGATGGTGTTTCAAAAGACGAAGACAAATCGCTTTGTAGTGTTGAAGGTGGTGGTGGTTGGATGGTTTGTATGGTTGCTAACACAATTTCGAAATGGATGGACGGAATTTATAACTGGGTTCAAGGATTTTTGAGAGTTCAGCCACTTTATACATCACACAAATCCGGGCTTTTTCAGGTTTGGGATTATATGCGAAATATTGCAAATATTTTCTTTGTGATTGGTTTTATTTTTGTGATCTATTCACAGATTACAGGTTTTGGAGTTAGTAATTATGGCGTGAAAAAAATTCTGCCAAAATTAATTGTGGCGGCGATTTTAATTAATGTTTCTTATTATATTTGCGCAATTTTAGTCGATATTTCGAATATTCTCGGTGCGCAAACACAAAATCTTTTAGTTGGAATTCGAAATAACATCTTCAATAACGGTGGCGAAAATTCGATTCAGACCGCAAATCTAGATTGGTCGGGAATTACAGCAGCGGTTTTGAGCGGAGCTGGAGTAGTTTCTTATGGCGTATATTCTTTCGCAGTTGCAACAGCAGGAAGCAGCGGTGCAGCAACATTAATGATTTTAGGAGCTTTGATTGCAGTAATATACTCAGCCGTTGTTGCTTTAATAATTTTAGCTGCACGACAAGCGATAATTATTGTTTTAGTTTTCTTAGCACCACTCGCTTTTGCCGCCAATATTCTGCCAAATACTGAGAAATGGTTCGAAAAATGGAAAGATTTATTCACAACAATGCTCGTAATGTATCCGTTAATTTCACTGCTTTTTGGTGGGTCGCAATTAATTGGTACAACAATTATTGCCAGCGCGAATGGAAGTTTCTTAATATTCCTTTTAGGTGCGGTAGTTCAAGTTGTGCCACTCGCTATTACACCTACAATTATGCGTGTCAGCGGAAGTTTGCTTGGTAAATTCGCCGGGATTATCAATAATCCAAATAAAGGTCCAGTCGATGGTTTGAAGAGATTTATTGGTGAAAGTCAAGAAATTCAACGGAACAAAAAGATTGCAACAGATCCAAACGGTATGTTTGTCAGATTAAATCAAACTCGATACAATCGCTCTCGAAGAGTTAATTCTTCTCGATCAATTGCTGAAAAATACCAAAAAGAGAGATTTGATAATTTCGAGGCAGAACAATTATCTGAACTTGCAAATGAACCAAAACAAGGTTCGAATGCGTTTTCGAATAGTTATTATGATGCACGCCGAAAGCATGCGCTTAGTTCAAACACATTATATCAAGAAATGCTTGCAACCGAAGCTCTAAATCGAGCAACAGCAAATTCGAATGCTGGAATTTCGCAACTTAAAGCCGAATTATTTAACGCAACTCTTCAAAAGGGAATTGATGGAAATGTATCTGGTATTGTTAAACTTGATGACGACAGCTTAAAGAAACTTCAAGGAAAATTTGGTCAGCAAGCGCTTCAATTTGTTGAAAACGCTAACCAAGCTAATGCTCTTAAACTGGCTGAAAAGAATAATAATCTTTCACTCAATAATGCAATGGCAAATAATATACGCTATAATAATGATCTACTCAACACGGCATCTGGCGTACGTGGTGAAGCCGGAAAAGTCTCAGCACTTGCAAGCTCTTTGGTAGCAGCTTCAAAAGAAAACAAAGAAGAAGTCGAATCACTTACAAACCTTACAAAATCACTTAATTTTTCAGGTAGTGACTATAGTGAAATCTTTTCGAAAAATATGGGTGAAAAAATCCAAAAAGATGGAATTGATTTCGAAATTACCAAAAACTTGCGAGCTGCAACAGCTGAGAAATTTATGGGAACAACTGATTTGAAAAGTGCTATCGACTCACTTGGTAAAACTGAAATTGGCGGAGAATTAAACGCTAACCGTAATGACTTGGTTGAAGCTTTCAAGAAAACCAAAAAAGACGACCTTCAATTTATCGGTGGTGCAGCACTTGAAAATATTGCTGTGAATGGTATGAATTCGAAAGAAGTTTACAATGCTATTCATGATAATTACGCTAAAAATGTCTCGGATGATAAAATTATTAAAGCCTCAAATGATGCAATGAAAATTATTTGGGATAAATCAGCAATTTCAAGCATGTCGAATGAAACAATGAAATCTACACTTGAAAGTGTTAAAGCAATTAATGAAAACCCTTCAGAATACGGAAAGCTCAACGCCGTACAAGGTGCTGAAATTCGCAAGATGCTTAAAGAAATTGAACAAAATAATAAAGGTCTTTACGATAAAGTTTTGGGTGGAAATTGGAGACCTGAAAATATTAAAAATAAGAAATAGGCAGAATATAAAAATTTTGCCTATTTTAATTTTTAAGCTTTATTTTTTTTCAAAAATATGTTAAAATTAATACTATTGAAATAAGGAGAAGTGGGCAAATTAAAGAATGAGCGTTTATAAAGTTCCTCAGGACGTTGAGGCTGATGACAAATTGCTTGGGCCGTTTAATTTTCGGCAATTCATTTACCTGATTATTGTTGCAGGCTGTATTGCGCTGGATATTTTTCTTTGGGGAATTTTCCCAGGGTTAATTATTTTACCACTTCCTGTAATTATATTTTTTGGTGCGTTAGCTTTACCACTTAGAAAAGATCAGCCGATGGAAACTTATCTTGCAGCTATTGTTTCATTCTATCTTAAGCCCCATAAACGACTTTGGCAGCCCGATGGAATTGAACATTTAATTCAAATTTCAGCGCCAATTAATAAGGAAGATAGTTTAATTAAGGATATTTCACAAATGGAAGCCTCGCGCAGGCTTAGTTATTTGGCAGATATTGTTGATACTGAAGGTTGGGCAATTAAGCACTCTGTGGCACCAACTCAAACTGCTGTTCGTGAAGAATATTCAAATGAAGCACGTTCAGCAGAAGATATGTTTGATAATTCACGGATCTCTTCAAATGTTGATAACTTACTTTCTCAGCACGACAATCGCCGAAGACAGCAAATTATGCAAAATCTTGATATAGCACGCAACTTAGCACAATTTACGAATGAAAATTCCGAGAATATTCAAGATCAGACTTATTATTTTGACCCCAAAAACCGATACGAAGGATCGGATAATATTAAATTTGAAGATATTTCGGCTACAGCTCAAAATCCAGCACTTCAACCAAGTGAATTTTCACAAACTCAAACTTCACAATCTCAAATAACTTTTGAACAAAACCAAAATGTACCACAACAATTTGGAGCAATTTCTAATTTTGAAATTTCCCAATCTCAACTGCAAAACACTTTACAAAATCCGCAATTGCAAAATCAAACTTTCAGTCAAAATTCTGAGAATATTCAATTGCATTACAACCCTTATCCATATTCGATGAATCAAGCAGTAATTTCGCCAAATTGGCAACAAAATCATATGCAGAATTTGGCTCAACCATCACCACAACCGCTTTCGAATTTTACATCTCCACCACAGCCACAAGTTGTTATGCAGCCACAAGTCCAACAAAATATTTTCGAAAATCCACAAGATTTAACCCAAAATCTGGAAGATATTAATGAAAGTATTAACCGAATTCATAAGATTAACGAAACAGTCGAGCGAGAAAAACGAGATCCGAAAGTGCGAGTTTCAACAAATCCAGAGAATAATCCCTTCATTAATAAAAAGCATATCACAGAGCAGAATTCTGTTCGTGAAATCAGCGCTGAGATGAAAAGATTAGTTTCGGAAGGGAAAGATCTTTCAGTCGAAACGCTTGCGCGACAAGCAAATAAAATAGCAGATAAAGAACGACAAGCCCAAGCAAATTCAAGCAAGGTCGACCTGGGCGAAAACGAAGTAGTAATTTCATTGAGGTAATATGAGTAATAATAAAATTAATCCAAATCAGCAAGATCCAAATTTAAACCAAAATCAGACTAATTCAACCGCACCTTCAAATCCAGCTTCGACACAAAATTCACTCGAAATTGCCGAAATTCGCGAAGGAATGGTAATTATGCGCGATGGAAGTTTTCGTGCAGTAGTCGCTTGCAAATCGATCAACTTCGATCTTATGAGTGCTCGTGAAAGAGAAGGTGTAGAATATTCTTATCAAAGTTTTTTAAATGCTCTTACTTTTCCAATTCAAATTTTAGTACGCTCACAACGTGTTGATATTGAGCCATATCTAAGTAAATTGGCGGATATTCAAGTTGCACAAGATAATATGCTTCTTGGTGATTTAATGGAAGATTATATCAACTTTATCGATAGTCTCAGCCGAAGCGCAAATATTATGGATAAGTCATTTTTCATCGTAATTCCATATTATCCAACTGGTGACTTAAATAACTTAAAAGGTTCAGCAAAAGGATTTTTCGGAAAATTATTCGCAAAACAAAGTGCGCAGATTTCGAAAATCGACCGCACAACTTGGGATTCAGCTCACGAAGAAATTAAAAAACGTGTCGATTCAATCACTGGTGGACTTTACCAAATGGGAATTAAATCGGTTCAGCTCAACACAAAAGAACTCGGAAATCTTTATTATAATGTTTATAACCCCGACACAGCAGTTTATGAACCTTTAGGAGATTTTCGTGATACAGCAAGCTTATTTGTTCGAAAAGGTGAGGGTGAAAAACCAGAACAAGGAGGATTTTAATTATGGCTAAGAAAAAAGATGCCGTTGATATTGCAGCTCAACAACGTGCACAAGAGCAAGCAGAAGTTGAGCAAGCATTTTTAACCGGTATTAACACTTTGCGTGACCTTATTGCGCCATCAAGCCTTGAATTTCATTCGAGCTATTTTCGACTTGGCACAAAATATGGTCAGACGATTTACGTTTATGGCTATCCTCGCCAACTTTATACAGGTTGGGCTTCTCCAATTTTGAACGCCGACGAAGTTTTAGATGTTTCAATGTTTATTTATCCGGTCGAAACCGAAATCGTGATGAAAAACCTTCGCCGAAAAGTAACTCAGCTAGAAGCCGACCTTGCAATTAATAATGAGAAAGGTAAAACCCGAGATCCAGCACTTGAAGCTGCACTTAGCGATGCTGAAGAACTCCGTGACCAATTGCAACTTGGTGCTGAAAAATTCTTCCGCTTTGGATTATACTTAACACTTTATGCAGATAGTCTCGACGAACTAAATTTTGTTCGAAGTAAGGTTGAAACAATGCTTGGACAGCAAATGCTGTTTTCGAAAGTAGCATCAAGCCAACAGGAACAGGGATTAAAATCAGCCGTTCCGCAACTTTCCGACCAATTACAAATTCGCCGAAACATGAATACTGGTGCTATTTCGACATCATTCCCATTCACATCTGCCGACTTAACTCAGGAAAATGGTGTTCTTTATGGCGTAAATATGCACAATAACGGATTGGTGATTTTTGATAGATATACACTCGAAAACGCCAATATGGTTGTTTTTGCAAAATCTGGTGCTGGTAAATCTTTCACTGTAAAACTTGAAGCACTTCGAACAATGATGATGGGGGCTGAGGTTCTAATTATCGACCCTGAAAACGAGTATCAAAAATTAAGCGACGCAGTTGGCGGAAGCTACATTCGCCTAAGTTTAAATTCGGACGTTCGAATTAATCCGTTTGATTTACCGCATGTAATTGATGCTGAGGAAGCTGACAACGCTTTACGTGCAAATATTGTGACGCTTCATGGTTTGTTTCGCTTGATGCTTGGAGGAACTTCAGCAGGGCAATCAATTGGACTTTCACCAAACGAAGAAGCCGACCTAGACCAAGCAATTATCGATACTTATGCACGTGCCGGAATTACTTCTGATCCGCTTACACATAATTCAACACCACCAACAATTCATAACCTTTACGACACATTAGTTCATATGGATGGAAGTGGACCAAGCTTGGCACAACGCCTTCGTAAATATACTACCGGAACTTTTGCGGGAATTTTCTCACAGCAATCCAACATTGATATTAATAACTCAATGGTAGTTTTCAATATTCGCGACCTTGAAGATGAACTTCGACCAGTTGCGATGTATATTGTGCTTTCTCACATCTGGAATATCGTCCGATCAGAGCAGAAAAAACGAATGTTGATTGTTGACGAGGCTTGGCAGCTAATGAAATATGACGATTCAGCAAACTTCTTATTTAGCCTTGCAAAACGCGCCCGAAAATACTACCTCGGACTCACAACAATTTCACAGGACGTTGAAGACTTTATGGGTTCAAAAATGGGTCGCGCAATCGTTTCAAACAGTTCAATGCAGCTACTTTTGAAACAATCTTCGAGTGCAGTCGATGTTTTAAGTGACGTCTTTAAATTAACTGAGGAAGAGCGCAAACGGCTTTCAAACTTCCCAGTTGGACAAGGTTTATTCTTCGCAGGGCAAAACCACGTTCACATCCAAATTATCGCTAGCGATACCGAACATCAACTAATTTCAACTAGTCCAAACAGTTCGAAAAATCGCAAAGGCGACAATATGATGACGAATGGTTATGCTGATCCAAATGAGCTGTTTTAACCTTGAAACACAAGCATAAATGTGATAAAATAGAATTATAATTTTTTAGAGTTTTAGGAAAATGGGAGCAGCTAGAGATTTCGAAAGAGATGAAAATCTTGATTTTAGCGATTTAAGTGACTCAAACCAATCTGCACTCGAAAGAGCAAAGAGTAGATGGGGAAACGCTGAGGTCATTCGTGGAAATGACGGTTATAATCCGTCTGCTTTAGCGAACGCTGAAAAATCATCAGTTTCGGCAGATTCAAATTCAGGAATTAGTGACTCTGAAACACTTTCAAAAGACTCTCAAGCTTCAAAATCTGGCGGCTGGCAAAATAATGTTATTGGTGGCGGAACTCATAAATCTCGAAACGCCACAAACTCAAAAGGTGGCTGGAAAAACCACGCAAAATCATTCTTTAAAAGCAAAGGGGCAATGGCTGCAACTGGTGGCTTAATTGGTGGTTGCGGAACACTTATTTTCGTGATTTCAACAGGAATTGCTTCACTTATTCAAGTTCATATGCAAGAAATTATTACCGAGAAACTTAATTCCCCCTCAATAAGTATGAACAATCGCTCTACGAAAATACTTGGCTTAAAAATGAAGGGTATTAAATGTACCGCCGGAATCGTTTGTCGAATGTCGCGCGTAACCGAACGAAACATTAAAAATCTCGAACGTGCCGGCTTTAAAGTTAAATTTGAAGAAGGTGATAGTCTTTTTGGCCGAAAGAAAATTTCAAAATTAACTTATATTAAAGACGGCAACAATATCTCAATACCAAATGATTCGAAAGCTATCAAAGAAATAATGCGAACAAACCCAACCGTTCGTCACGCTTATAGGCGCGGTTTTAGTGGTCGTTTTGCATCTTTCCTAGATAAATCTTGGCAAAAACTTAAGGGTTGGTTTAAATTTACAAAAATA